>CANEVG010000339.1 GCA_947442095.1 Sphingomonadaceae bacterium | reverse complement strand
TGCAGCAGCGACCCAACGGCAGGCCCAGCAGTGGCAGGATCAACAGTGGCAAGGTCGCGGGCAGGCATCTGCTGCACCGCAAGGCTGGGTCGGCAACCGGCCCGATCGTGGCCCGCGCGGGGATGGCCAGATGGGCCGGGGCCAGATCGGTGGCCAAATTGCCGGGCAACCCGGTTTCGGTGGCCGCCCGGCATGGCAACGGGGTAATCGCGGCAATAGTGGTGGTAACGGCGGCGGTGCTAACGGCGAAGGCGGCTTCGGCCAGCCCGGCGGCGTAGGCGCACCACCCGCTGGTGGCGCGGGCGCACCTCCCGCCTACGTCTCCAACGCCAATCCTGCCCCGGGCGAGCGGAATCCGACCTATGCCGATCCGCGCCGCAATCCCGCCTACGGAACGCAGCCGGGCCAGACGGGCTGGAATCAGAACGGCAACTGGAACCGCAACCGTGATCGGGCGGGCAAGCGCGACTGGAACCGCGATGGCAATCGCGACTGGGCCAACAGCGCAGACCCCAATGGCGTAAACCGGGGCCGCGATTGGAACCGAGGCCGGGACTGGAACCGAGGCCGGGACTGGAACCGCGACCGGGACCGCGACTGGAACAGGGGCCGCGACTGGAACCGGAATGGTTATGCCTCGAACCAGTGGCGCGGGAATGGCTGGAACGGCAACCGGGGCTGGAATGGCAACCGTAACTGGAACGCCAATCGCTGGGATCGCAGCGCCTGGCGGCGCGACAATCGGTACAACTGGCTCGGCTGGCGCAACTCGCACCGCGATTTCTTCCGCGGCGGCTTCTACTCCGCGCCGTTCGGCGGGTTTTCCTACAGCCGGCTGAGCATCGGGATATTTCTGGGCAATGCCTTCTTCGATCAGCGCTACTGGATCGCCGACCCATACGCCTATCACCTGCCCCCGGCGTACCAGCCTTACCAGTGGGTGCGCTATTACAACGATGTCGTACTGGTCGATACCTACACCGGCGAAGTGGTCGACGTGATCCACGATTTCTTCTGGTGAAGCGGCAGCAGGGCGGCCATCGTGCCGCCCTGCACTCAAATCCGGCCCGTCAAATCCTGTCGGCTTGTGCCACCGCGTCGCTCGCTCGCAGAGCGCTGACGATCCGCGTCAGGTGCGCCAGATCGCGCACTTCCAGATCCACTTCATAGGTGTGGAACGGGTTCTCACGCTGGGTCATTTCTAGATTAACCACATTAGCATGATTTTTAGCAAAAATTCCCGCCATTTCGGCTAAGGTGCCAGGCCGGTTGTAGAGTTCCGCGCGCAGGCGGCCAATCGCGCCATCAGTGCGCGCGTCCCACGAAAGGTCGATCCAGTCGGCATCGATGCCGCTGGCGAGGCTCAGGCAATCGATCGCGTGGACCGTCACGCCCTGCCCCAGGCGGCGCAGGCCGACAATGCGGTCGCCCGGCACTGGATGGCAGCATTCGGCCAACTTGAAGGCCATGCCCGGGGTCAGCCCGCGCACCGCGATCGCGCGCTGCTGGCTGGGCCAGCTTTCGCTGGCGGGGAGGTTTGCCGCGCTGCCCGGCACCAGCGCTTCCATCACCTGCCGGTCGTCGATCTTGGCGCTACCGATAGCGAACATCAGGTCTTCCTCGGCACCCATCTTGAGGCGCTTCACTGCATCGCCCAGCGCCTTCTTGCCGATCTTGCTAGGCAGCCGCTCGGCAATCTCCTCATAAAGCTTGCGTCCGATCTCCGCGATTTCCGCGCGTTCCTTCATCCGCACGAACCGCCGGATCGCCGCGCGCGCCTTGCCGGTTACGACAAACGCCAGCCAAGATAGCTGCGGCTCGCTGCTGCGGCTCTTGATGATTTCCACCACATCGCCGTTCCCCAGCGGCGTGCGCAGCGGCACGTGCCGCCCGTTGATCTTGGCCCCCACCGCCAGTGCACCGAGATTGGTGTGCACGGCAAAGGCAAAGTCGATCGGCGTCGCGCCCTTGGGCAGCTGAAAAAGCGCGCCCTTGGGTGTGAAGGCGAAGATGCGGTCCTGATAGATCGCCATCTTGGTGTGTTCGAGCAGCTCGTCCGGATCGTGGGTCGCTTCCAGAATCTCCACCAGATCGCGCACCCAGCCGACCTGCCCGTCGGGCAGGCCGCCCTGCTTGTAGGCCCAGTGCGCAGCGAGGCCGAACTCGTTGATCCGGTGCATTTCGCGGGTCTTGATCTGCACTTCCACGCGCATGGCGTTGTTGTAGATCAGCGACGTATGCAGTCCTTTGTAGCCATTCATTTTGGGCGTAGAGATGTAGTCCTTGAACCGGCCCGGGATCATCTGCCAAGTGCGATGCAGCAGCCCCAGCGCCGTGTAGCAATCCTCAGCAGTATCGGTCAGCACGCGAAATGCCATGATGTCGGTGATCTGCTCGAAGCTCACGTGGCGCTCGGCCATCTTGCGCCAGATCGAGAATGGGTGCTTCTCGCGCCCTGAGATCTCCACTTTCAGCCCCGCTTCCGCCAGCGTCTGTTTGATCGCCAGCGCGATGGAATCGACTTGTGCGCCTTCTTCGCTGCGGATTGACGAAAGCCGCCCGGTGATCGTGGCAAAAGCCTCCGGCTCAAGTTGCTCGAATGCCAGCAGCTGCATTTCGCGCATGTATTCATACATGCCCACGCGCTCGGCCAGCGGGGCATAGATATCCATCGTCTCACGCGCGATGCGGCGGCGCTTTTCCTCGCTTTTGATATAATGCAGTGTGCGCATGTTGTGCAGCCGGTCCGCCAGCTTGACCAGCAGCACGCGCAAGTCCTCGCTCATCGCCAGCAGGAACTTGCGCAGATTTTCAGCCGCGCGCTCGTTGTCGCTCATCGTCTCGATTTTTGAAAGCTTGGTGACCCCGTCGACGAGGCGGGCCACTTCCGGGCCGAACAGGCGCTCCACTTCTTCCACCGTCGCCAGCGTGTCTTCCACGGTATCGTGGAGTAGCGCGGTGATGATGGTTTCCTGATCGAGCTTGAGCTCGGTCATCAGGCCCGCCACCTCGACCGGGTGCGAGAAATAGGGATCGCCCGAGGCGCGCTTCTGCGAGCCGTGTTTCTGCACGGTATAAACGTAGGCGCGGTTCAGCATCGCCTCGTCCGCATCGGGATCATAGGCAAGCACACGTTCGACAAGTTCATACTGGCGGAGCATTGTTTCCGTAGATGGGGCTTGGACACACGAACCGACAAGGGAAAATCCCTCCGATTTGCAAATCTTTCACGCAGTTGTTGCCATTGCGAGACCGCCGCGCCACCAAAGGCTGCAAAACGGGAGGCAGGATTGACGGTAGACCGGCGAACGCAGCTCACCGGAGCCCTGCGCACAGGCGCGTGGCTCGATGCGGGCCGCGTGCGCGTCTATGCCGCGATGGTGCTGGTTGCCTACCTACCGATGATGCTCAAAGTTTACCGTGAGGCAACTGGCACCGTCGGCAGCGACTTCCTCGCATTCTGGGGGGCGGGACGGTTGCAGCTGAGCGGACCGGCGGCGCGGGTCTATGATCTGGCCGCCGAACAGGCCGCGCAGGCCGCTGCCGGCACCGGGCAGATGGTCGCCTATGTCAATCCGCCGCCCTACCTCTTCCTCACCGCGCCGCTCGGGCTGATGCCTTATGCTGTGGCATGGCTCGTCTGGGCGCTGGCTGGCTGGGCGATCTGGCTCCTCGCCGCGCGCCGGATCATGCCCGGCACTGATGCAGCCGGCACCCTAGCAGTTCTCGCCTTCCCCGCAGCCTATCTCTCGGCCAGCCACGCCCAAAACGGCTTCATCACCGGCGCGCTGCTGATTGCCGCCGTGCTCACCTTGCGCCGCTCGCAGGTGCTCTCGGGCGCGCTGTTCGGCCTGTTGGTGATCAAGCCGCATCTCGCGCTGCTTGTGCCATTCTGGCTCGCCGCCGGGCGCAAATGGACCGCCATCGCCGCCGCCGCCGCTTCAGCAGCGCTGCTCTGCCTTGCCTCGCTGCTGGTCTTCGGCATCGACACCTGGCGCGCCTATCCGCAGAGCTTTCTCGTGAGCCAGACGCTGATGGCGCAGACAAGCAGCGAATTCTTCCTGCGCATGAGCACGCCGTACGCGGGTCTTCGCGTGCTGTTCGGCCCCGTGGCGGCGATGATCGGTCAGGGTCTGATCACGCTCCTAACAGGAGCGCTCGCCTGCCTCTACTGGCG
>CANEVG010000338.1 GCA_947442095.1 Sphingomonadaceae bacterium | reverse complement strand
GTGCGCCGTAAGCTCAATGCGCTGGGTATCCCGCACCTCGACAACCCGAGCCACATCATCCCGGTAATGGTGGGCGATGCGCGCAAGTGCAAGATGATCAGCGACTGGCTGCTCGACAACCACGGCATCTACGTGCAGCCGATCAACTATCCCACCGTGCCGCGCGGCACCGAGCGGTTGCGCATCACGCCTTCGCCGGTCCACACCGACGGCGATATCGACCGACTGCTGACTGCGCTCAGCGATATCTGGTCGCAGTGCGAACTGGCGCGGCGCAGCCACGCGGCCTGAATGCTTCAAACCAGTGGAGGTCTGCGAGGAGGCGGGGCATAGAGCGTTGAAACGCCCCGCCTACCGGCCCTATCTGCCGCAGTGTGAAGCGCAGCAGCTCGATGATGATCTGTGGATCGTCGATGGACCGGAAGTCGGCTACCGCTTCGCGGGGTTGACCCTGCCTTGTCCGACCCGGATGACCATAGTTCGCATCGGGGAAGCGCTTTGGCTGCATTCTCCGATCTGCCTGTCACCGGCACTGGTTGCCCGCCTCGCAGACCTTGGCGAAGTGGCTTGGATCGTTGCGCCCAACAGTTTCCACTATACCCATGTTGCAGACTGGGCTGCCCACTATCCCGAAGCCGAATGCCATCTCTCGCGCGATCTCGCCGCACGCTTCGCCGGCACGCTGCCCAGCGCACGTAGGCTTGACGCTGCCGCTGCGCCCGCTTGGAATACAGACATCGACCAATATCAGGTCGATCTTGGCACATTTACCGAGACGGTGTTCTTTCACCGCAGCAGTGCAGCACTGATCGTCACCGATCTGCTCCAGAACTTTGAGGCCGATCGGATTCACAATCTGGCCTTACGGTTCATCCTGTGGGCTGGAGGATCTATCGGACCAGACGGCAAGACATCGATTGATATCCGCCTACCGGCTTGGCGCCATCGTGCCCGACTGCGCGAAGCGCTGAAGCAGATGCTGCAGTGGAAGCCGCGCCGCATCATGCTGGCGCATGGCAAATGCTACGATTCCGATATTCAGGGTGAACTGCACCGGGCTTTTCGCTGGGCAAGCTAGAGCTTGAACCAATCGCAAATGTCGCAAAGCTGACCCGCTTTTACAAATCTTGGGAGAATCCAACGAAAAACGCCGCCCCCGCAAAGGGGCGGCGCTCTTCTTATGCGCAGTCTGAAACCGCTGCTTACTTCGCGGCGGTGCTCAGGTAGGCGATCACGTCGGCGCGGTCTTGACCCTTGGCGAGGCCGGCGAAGGCCATCTTAGTGCCGGGGACGACACGAGCGGGCTTTTCAAGGTACTGGTACAACTTCTCGGCCGTCCAGGTGATGCCGCTGCCCTTGTTCGCTGCCGAATAGGAATAACCAGCCACTTCACCAGCCTTGCGGCCGACGATACCGGCCAGTGACGGCCCAATGCGGTTCACACCGGCTTCGATCACGTGGCAGGTCTTGCACTGTGCAAAAACGGCTTCGCCGTGGGTCGCATCGCCCTTCATGTCGGCAAACTTGGTGCCATCGAGGGTGTCGGTCGCATCGGCGGCAACCTTCGTGGCGCCCGCATCAGCTGCGGCGGCGGGAGCCGCTGCTTCAGCCGCAGGTGCTTCAGCCGCAGGGGCTGCTGCCTCTTCCTTCTTACCGCCGCAAGCCGCCAAGGCTGCGGACAACGCGATCAGACCGAGGTATCCTCTCAACTTGCTCATAGCCACTCCTTCAAAAATTGGGGCTGCTCAATAGCGCGCACCGGATACGTTGTAAATTGCGGGTCAGCAACACTTGAAGCATACCAACCAAACTTCGCGAGCGTGCTTTTACACGCATTTCCTCTCCACGCGCAGCGGTTGCCGGGCAATTGTCCACAAGGGCAAATGGCCATGACACCAGACGGGTTGGCGCGCAGCGGGCCGTGCTGCGCGATATGAGAAGGTCGGCGCGCAGGGCCGGAACAAATCGGCCTGCGTCCGGGTTGAACCAAACAATCCACCCGATCCATTCCAGGAGGCGTGCACTGCCATGGCCAAGTCACCCGCTCGCAGCAACCGCGAGATTCGCAAGCCCAAGGCGCTGAGGCCCCAGCCCGAGACGGCCATTCCCCCTCGCGGTGCAGGGCCTGGCGCGGCCGCCTCAGCCATGGCCAACCCTGCCCGCAAACCGAAAGGCGGGGCCTGAGGAAGGGTTTCGCATGCGCCCCTTGCGCGTCGCACTCATCGGCAATTCCCTGCCTCGCCGCTGCGGGATAGCCACCTTCACCACTGATCTCGAGCTGGCCGTGAGCGCCCTGCCCGATGTGGCCGAGACTGCGATCATCGCCATGACCGACCCGGGCGGATCGCATGTCTATCCCGCCAAGGTCCGCCGGCGCATCCGCGAAGACCGGCCTGCAGATTATGCTGCTGCCGCCAGCTTCATCAACGACGAAGGCTTCGATGTCGTGTGTCTGCAGCATGAGTTCGGAATTTTCGGCGGCGAGGCAGGCGGCTATTTGTTGCCGCTGATCGCCGCGCTGCGGATGCCGCTGGTCACCACGCTGCATACGGTGCTGGATCAGCCGACCACTGCACAGCGCACCGTGATGCAGGCCATTCTGGGCGCATCGAGCCGCGTGGTGGTGATGGCGCGCAAGGGCCGTGATATCCTAATCGAAACCTACGGTGCCGATCCCGATCAGATCGTGGTTATCCCCCACGGTATCCCGGATGTGCCTTTCGCCAGCCCCGCCGAGGCCAAGGCAAAACTGGGATACGCCGGACGCAAGGTTGTGCTCACGTTCGGCCTGATCGGCCCGAGCAAGGGCATCGAAAGCATGATAGAAGCCATGCCCGCGATTGCCGAGCGCGCGCCCGAGGCCGTCTACGTGGTGATGGGCGCTACGCATCCGCAATTGCTGCGCGAGGCAGGCGAAGCCTATCGCGAAAGCTTGATCGCGCGGGTGGAGAAGCTTGGCCTTTCAGACCATGTCGTGTTCCTCAACCGGTTTGCCGATAGGCCTGAATTGCTCGAACATATCGCGATGTGCGATGTCTACGTCACGCCCTATCGGCATGCCGCGCAGATGACCTCCGGCACACTGGCTTACTCGCATGGCATGGGCCGCCCGGTGGTCTCCACGCCCTATTGGCATGCGGGCGAACTCTTGTCCGATGGTTCCGGCATGCTGGTGCCGTTCGATGATCCCGTCAGCCTTGGCGACGCTGTCGGATCGTTGCTCGATAACGAACCGATGCGCCTGGCGATGGCGCAGCGCGCCTATGCCGCCAGCCGCCCGATGATCTGGTCCTGCGCCGCACGCCGCTATGCCGAGACGTTCCGCGAGGTGACCCGGCGCGAGCTACAGGAGAAGCTGGCCGGGCGGACCATTGCCGGGCACGCGCTCCTGGCTCCGGCCGCACCGCGCCGTGCCGCCTTGCCTGAGCCCTCGACCCGCCATTTCGAGGCAATGTGCGACGATACCGGCCTGTTCCAGCACGCGGTGCAAAGCGTGCCCGACCGGCATCATGGCTACTGCATCGATGACAATGCGCGCGCGCTGCTGCTTTGCTGCACGCCGCTGAGCGGGCTGGAGCCCGCGCTGGCCCAAAAGCTAGCCGGCCGTTTTGCCGCGTTCGTCCAGCATGGCTGGAACCCGGACAACCAGCGCTTCCGCAACTTCATGGGATTCAACCGGACTTGGCTGGAAGCGACCGGATCGGAAGACAGCCACGGCCGTACGCTGTGGGCGCTGGGTGCCTGCGCGCAGAACCGCAGCGATCCGGCGCGGGCGCGCTGGGCTGCGGACCTGTTTGGCGCGGCGCTGCCCACGGTGCTCGCGTTCACCTCGCCGCGCGCCTGGGCCTTCACACTGCTGGGGCTCGATCACTTCTGCGCGGCGCATCCGGAAAACGGCGTGGCAGCAACGATCCGGAGCACGCTGGCCCGGCGGCTGGAAATCCGCTTGCTGGAGGCCGAAGGGCCGGGGCACGTCTGGTTCGAGGACCGCCTGACCTATGACAACGCGCGGCTATGCGAGGCGCTGATCCGCACCGGGTACGCTGCCGGGGAGGCACATCTTGCCGATGCGGGCCTGCGCAGCCTGCGCTGGCTCATGGGCGTGCAAACTTCCCCTGCCGGACATTTTCGCCCAGTTGGATCGGAAGGGTTCATGCTGGCGCGCACGCCCCCCCTGCC
>CANEVG010000337.1 GCA_947442095.1 Sphingomonadaceae bacterium | reverse complement strand
CTGCGGATTGTCCGAGTGCGGCGGCGTGAGGATGATCCCGTCCGGCTGGAGCGCCGCGATGGCCGCGAGAAGCTCGCGCGTCACATGATCGCTGTGCGTGTCGACCAGTTCGACGATCATCCTGTAGCCATGCTCGGCGCATTTCAGCATCCCGCCGAGCAGCATCTGGTCGACCCAGTCGGTGCCCTGCCGTGCGCGCCAGTCGGCAATGGTGCGGTCACGGTCATTGAGCGCGAGGATCAGGTAGGAGCGCGAGCCGCTCATGCGCTGTGCGGCGATCGAGGGCACATAGCCCAGCCGGGTGATCGCCGCCTGCACGCGCTCCTTCAGTTCGGGGCGGACATTGGGCTCGTTGTTGATGACACGGCTCACTGTCTGGAGCGATACCCCGACATCCGCCGCGACATGCCGTATCGTGACCGCCTGACGACGCCTCGCCATGCGCTATTTGCCCCTTTCGCCAATCATACCAGACGGTACGCTAGCCGCCTCGGCAGGCTTTTGCCAGACCCGGACCAATGATGTCATCACCGCTTCGCGCATCAGGCTGCCCGGGCTTCCTGCGCGCCGCAGTATTGCGCGACATAAGCCTGATGGTCGGGCAGGCTCGCCACGGTCTTGGCGACGCTATCACGCAGACCGCCAAGCAGATGATCGAGCTCTGCGTCCGAAAGCTTGGTCGCGACGGGGTGGTAGGCCTTGGGCATGATGCCCTGACCCAACATCACTTGGACCCAGCTGTTTTCCACGAAGAGTTCTTCGTTCTTGCGGAAGACGCGGCCGGTCTCGCGGAACAGGTCGATCTTGTGGGTGAGGCTTTGGGGGATATCCATGTCTGCACATTGGCGCCAGAACGCGCTGTCGCGGCGCTCGGTGGCCTTGTAGTGGAGGATCAGGAAATCGCGGATCTGCTCCATGTCGGTCATTTGCTGGTCGTTGAATTCGGCGATGTCTCTTTCACTAACTTCGCCCATGGGAAGCATGCGGACTATGCGAAGAATAGCCCTTTGAATCAAGTGGATGCTGGTGGATTCTAGCGGTTCCATGAAGCCGCCGGAAAGGCCCACCGCCACACAGTTGCGGTGCCACTGCTTGCGCCTTGCGCCAGTGGTGAAGCGGATGAAATTGGGCTTGGTAAGCACCTCGCCCTCGACGGAGGAGAGCAGCCTTTCGAGCGCCGCGTCCTTATCGAGATAACGGCTGCAATAGACGATGCCGTTGCCCTGCCGGTGCTGCAGCGGAATACGCCATTGCCAGCCCGCATTGTGCGCGATGGCGCGGGTATAGGGCACGGGCGGGCGCACGCTGGCAGTCTGGACGGCGATGGCGGAATCGCACGGGAGCTGGTGCGACCAGTCATCATAGCCGACATGGAGCGCGCCCTCGATCAGAAGCGCGCGAAAGCCGGTGCAATCGACGAACAGGTCGCCCTCGATCCGCTCCCCGGAGTCGAGCAGCAGCGCAGCGATATTGCCGCCTTCACCATCGAGCTGGACCTCGGCAATCTTGCCTTCCGCCCGGTGCGTGCCATCAGCTTCGGCCATCTTGCGAAGAAACCGGGCATAGAGCCCGGAATCGAGATGATAGGCATAGTTGATGCGGTTATCGGGCAAGTGCGCGAATTTGGACTTCATCGCGGCCTGCAGTTCGATGCAGTAATCGTCGTAGCTGGCGCTGTGGCCCTTGGTCTGCCCATGCATCCAGAAGTGCTGGAACCCCGCGCTCCAGTGATCGCGCCCGGTGACACCGAAGGAGTGGAAGTAGCTCTCGCCCTGCTGCTTCCAGTTCTCGAAATTGATGCCGAGCTTGAAGGTGGCCTGCGTGGTGCGCATGAAATCGGCCTCGCCAATGCCGAGCAGCCGATTGTAGGCGACAAGCGGCGGAATTGTCGCTTCGCCCACGCCGATGGTGCCGATGGCCTCGGATTCCACAAGGGTCAGTTCGATCGCATTGCCCAGCGTGCGCGCGAGCGCGGCGGCGGCCATCCAACCGGCGGTGCCACCACCTGCGATCACGACACGGCGCTTGGTGTAGGTCTGCATCATTTGCTCAATGTCCTGAGGAGAAACGAACGAAGGCGTCCAGCGGCTTCCACGGTGAGGGGCGCAAGCACGCCGCGCCCGCTTTCGGGGATGTGATCGGTGACCTCGGGGCCGTTTTCGAACACATAGTGATCGAACAGCGCGCGCCAGATGGCCTTGTCCTCGGCGGGCAGATCGCGGATCGAGAGGATCGCGTGGTTGAGCGCATCCTGCGGCTGACCGAGCCAGCGCGGGGTATCGCGCCACCAGTAGTTCATCAGGATGTTGAAGGGCGCGAGGCCTTCAACATGGTGCCACCACATTGAGGGGATGAAGAGCGCGTCGCCCGGTTCGATCTCTGCCACTTGGCCCCCGCCCAGCGCATCAGCGAAACGGGGATGCGCCGCGAAATCGGGCGCATGGAAATCGACCATCGAGACGGCGCGGCCCGCCGGGGTATTGTCGATGGGGCCGAGATGGAGATTGGCGAACTGTTCGGGCGGAAAAGGCGTGAAGCGGCGGCGGCCGGCAGCGCAGCAAGCGAGGTTGTCCGGAAAGTCATTGTGCGCAGCAATGCGCGTCTGGGTGCCGATCCACAGGCTGACTACCGGCTGGCGCGTGCCCAAGTCGACGGCGTTTTCGCGATCGACGCCATCGAAATGCGTCGGCACGTCGATCGAGCCGAGATAGATCGCAGGCGCATCGGCGCGGCCTTCATTGGCATCGATGCCGCCGAAGATATCGGTGAGCTTGCCGCGCGCCTCGCGGAAATTCATGTCCATCGCCGCGTCGTAGAACAGGCGTCCGTCTGCGCCAGGCTGGCCCAGTGAGACAGCGAAGGGGACGTTGCGCGAGCGTTCCAGCAGATAAGCGCGCGCGGCGCGGGCCGATTGGAGTCCAGCATGAACCAGAGGCCAGTGGGCCACCAGCCCGCGCACGACGAACGGTTCGCGCGCGCCTTGGAGCAAGGCATCGAGTGCTGCCGCATCGGCAGCCGTGCGCTGTGCCACGGCAGGCATGGCCCCAAAAATCGAGGCTGCAATCGAGGCGTCTGCCGCGCCAAGGCTGGAGGCTGCCGCCTCAGGCAAGCGCGTTCTGCCGGTTCTTGCGCGCGACCAGTTCGCCAAACTGCGCCAGGCTGGCTAGCACCATGTAGATGCGCGCGAGGTGACCCTGATCCATCAGCGCGCGCAGCGCTTCGCCGTCCAGTGCCGCAAGTTTGTCTTCATGGATCGTCTGGAAGCCGACGAGCGACTGCACCGCGCCGCTATCCAGCGTGACTTCAAGGCTGAACGGTTCGATCAGTTCATAGGCTTCGAGCGCGGCGAAGAACGACGCGGCCTGCTGCCAGCTATAGTCGAGATCGCCGAGGCGCGTGGCGATCATTTCGAGATACGGCGTGGGCGTGCCGGCATCGTCGAACGCGCGCATGCCTTCACCGCTCAAGGAAATGCGCGGATGCTCCATATCAACGTGGACTTGCGGCGGGGCGTCTTCAGCAGGCGGGCGGCCGATGAGAAAGGGTTGCACCGCGAGCGCCATCGGGCGGTAGCGCGCGTCCCACACATTGCCCGTGAGGAACAGGTTTTCTCCCGCTTCAAAGCCGAACAGCGCGAGCGCGGCGAGCTTGCCGGTTTCGGCATCGCGGCGGAATACGATGGGGAAATGCGCCTGAATTTCGCGAAATTCGGCGGGCATGGCGAGGGCGGCCATGACGTTGTCGCCATAAGCCGCACCCGCTTCGGTGTGAACGCGAAGGGCACCGTGATCGGCGGGATTGAGGATCTGGTGATTGCTCATGAAGCTCCTTGGGCTGCCAGGGGCGCGTGCTGCGCTGCAAGGGCAGTGAAGTAATCGCGGTTGGCGGGCAGGGCGGCGGTGAGGGCGCGTGCCTTGGCCGTGATCTCGGCGAGCCGTGCTGTCGCAGCCGGGGAGGCCTGAAGGCCAGAAAGCGGAACCGGGAAGCCCATGCCGTGGAGCACATATTGCTGGCTGGCGGCAGGGAACATTTCGTCTACGCGCGGGAAATCCCACGGCGAGGGCGATTGTTCGCGCCACAGCATGAGCGTTTCGGCAAGGCGCGGCGGGATGGTTTCGCTTGCGCGCTGCGCCTGCCAGTAAGGCTCGGCCCGCGTGCTCAGCACATAGTGAAGCTTGAGGAAT
>CANEVG010000336.1 GCA_947442095.1 Sphingomonadaceae bacterium | reverse complement strand
TTGATCAGGAACGTCGCCATTACCCCCAGCAGGAAGATCACCGTGCATTCGGTGCGCTTCACGAAGTGCCAGAAGGTGTCGGTGGAGAAGTTCTCCATCAGCGCGATGGAACCGCCGCGCGCCAGCATCACGTAGGGAATGCCCAGCCCGCCGATGTGGAACACCGGCATGTTGACCAGAAAGCGGTCCCCGCCCGAAACGAAATGCCAGCTTTCCGGCCCGGCATTGGTGTAGAGGTGGAGGTACGAGGAGAGCACACCCTTGGAAGGCCCGGTGGTGCCCGAAGTATAGATGATCGATTGCGTGTCCCAGGGCTCGATTGGGCTGGCTAGCGGCGCAAGCTCAGCCTCCTTGCCGTCAACGGCATCAAAGGCATGAACGGCAAAACGCGCTGGCGCAGCCCCGTCGCCCAGCCTGATGATCGTCTCCACCGCCGCCGTGCCGATATCCTCCAGCCGGTCCAGCAGCCCGCCATGCGCCACCAGCACTCTGGCGTCGGAATTGGCGAGCACATGCTCGAGGATTGCCCCGCGATAGGCGGTGTTGAAGGGCACGAACACGCCGCCAAGGTAGTTGATCGCATAGAACGTGATCAGCGCCTCGCGGCCGTTGGGCAGCCACACCGCGACATGGTCCCCGCGCGCCACACCCAGTCCCGTGAGCCCTGCTGCCTTGCGCACGACGAGATCGCGCAACTGCCCATAGGTCCACTGCCCACCATCCTCGAACACGGCATAGACTGCATCCGGCTGCGAGGCGGCAAAATCGTCGATCAGATAGCGCAGCACGCACCTGCGCCGGTCCAGTACGCGCGGATCGCTGTAGGCATTGCCCTCAGACATGCGCGCCTCCAGCCGGTTGCACCATCTTCTGCACCATCGTGATTGCGTCCATCACCACTTCGGTGGCCGACCAACGCCCGCCATCGTGATACCACAGCGCAATCCAGCTCAGAAGCCCGCTCACCCAGATCGCGGTTCGCGAGGGCGCCGCCACATCAAACTCGCCGCTGCGCTTGCCCTTTTCCAGCAGCGCCGCCAGCTTAGTATCGAAAGTATGGCGCAAATCACGGATACGGCGCGCGTCCTCGGGCAGCAGGCTTTTTTCCTCGCGCAGGTACACCGTCACGTAGCGCTGGTTCTCGATGATGATCCGCGCCACGCGCTCCACCACGATCTTCAATTGCTCAGTCGCGCTGCCTTCCACGCTCAGCGCCTCTTCCAGCGCGGTGAGCGAGAGCTGGATGCCGGTCTGGCAGATCTCGTAGAGCAGCTCGCCCTTGTTCTTGTAGTACGAGTAGATGAACGGCTTCGTCACGTTGAGCTGCTCGGCCACCGAATCCAGCGTCGTCGCCTCATAGCCATTGGCGAAGAAGAAGTGGCTCGCCTCCTCCAGAATGCGCCGTCGCTTGTAGGCGGTGATTTCATCCTTCAACTGCGCGGCGGCACGCTTCTTTTTCGGCTTGTCCATGAGGTCGGCAAACTCGACGATTTCAGCGAGTTTGTGCATCAGCCCATCGCGGTCCGCAAGATTTCCATGACATCCGCCGCCGTCTTGATCGTGCGCGGATTGGTGCGGCCCCAGATGTCCTCCAGCGTGTATTCCGAAATCAGCTGCAACTGGTCCTCGCGCACACCCACTTCGCGAAGCGAGCGCGGCATGCCCAGCCCGCGGATGAGCTTGTCGAGTAGTTCCGAAGCCGGGCGCGAGGCATCGCCAAGACACGCGCTAATACGCTTCTGCCGCTCGGCATTCACCGAAAGGTTGAACGCCTGGACATAGGGCGACATGACGCAGCTGGTGTGGCCGTGCGGCACATCGCACGTGCCGCCCAGTACGTGGCCGATGGCATGGCTCGCCCCCATCGGGACGCCGCCGATGATCGGGATCATCGATTGCCAAGCGCCAATCTGGCACTTCAGCCGCGCATCAAGGTCGGCAGGATCGGCCTTCACCGCCGGCAGCCCCGCCGCAAGCAAACGCAGCGCGCTGTCGGCAATCCCGTCACAGAAGTCATTGGAAAGAAACGAGGCGAGCGTCTCGGTTGCGTGATCGACCGAGCGCACTCCAGTTGAGAGCCACAGCCACTCCGGCGTATGCACCGTGATCGCCGGATCGAGCACCACGCAGACCGGCACCATCTCGCGCTGGGTATAGGCCTGCTTGAGCTTGATCACCTCGTCCGTCGCGCCCGAAAGCGGATTGAACTCGCCGCCTGACAGTGTGGTCGGCACGCAGACGGCACGCACGTCCGGCCCGGCGAAATCGGGCAGCACCATGTTGCCATCGTCGTCCACTCGCACGCGAAAATCGTCGAACTGCTCCACCGTGGTAATGCCGTGCTTGAGGCAGATCAGCAGGATCTTGCCCGCATCCGTAACCGATCCGCCGCCCACGGTGACCACTAGATCGGCCCCAGCGGCGCGCGCAGCATTCGCCGCGGCCAGAACATCGCTGCGCGGCGCATGCGGCTGAATGCCGTCATGCGTCGCAGCATGGCGCGCGCCTAGCGCTGCCTCGATCCGGCGGATTTCTTCGGTCTGCCGGTTGAGGAAGCTGCTCGCGAGAATGAACACCCGCTTAGCCCCGCGCGCCGCCGCCTCCTGCGCCACCGCATCGGCCGCCGGCACCCCCAGCGTGACCCGCTCGGTTGCCGTGAGCATGACCTGTGAAGCTGTTACCATCGCTGCTCTCCCACCATTTGCTTTGTTTATACTGCTAGGTAGCAATTATGGAATACGGGTCAACTAGCGACTATGCACCCAGGACAGGACACGCGCCCTGCCCTGCGGAAAGCGAAAGTAAAGAGGCCAAAGCTTAGGGGCTGTGAACACGCGTCCAACGGCGCCCCCCCTTAAAAACAGAGTAAGCGATTGTTTCTGATCGCCTATGAGCCTCTTGGCCGGGGTCATTCTTCGCGCGAAACCTGACCCCCTTAAAAAGATATGTTATCCAATTTATACAGCATGTTGCGAGATAATTTGGTGGGGTCATTATTCAAAGCGTTTTCACAGGGACAGCTCCGGATAGCTGCCGAATGATTATTTCTTCTCTGTCCCAAGCAGTGTGCGAAATTTCATGTTCCAAAGCCGTCCACCCGACGGTGTGACAACGAGGTAAAGCCCCTTCTCATCCGTCACTTTGTAAGGCTTGGCGCGAGGCTTCAGCTTTCGGATCGATGTCTCGGAAAGGGCATTTGGGGGCCTCTGGAAATCGGCTTCTCTAAAGGCCCCCAAATCCGTCTGGATCCAGACGGATTTATGCGTAAGCTTCTGGCTGAGCCAGTCGATTTTATGGCAGATTTCCGGGTTTTTTCAACCTCACGCGGACACTGGCAGAGGTGGGAATGGTGCGCTTAGGTGATTCGAACACCTGACCCCATCATTACGAATTGACTGAAACAATATTCCAACATCTAGCAATTTCATTACGTTTGCGGACCTAAAGGCGTACTTATTGTGCAGCACCCAATCGCTGCCCAAACTCGGCTGAATTCCGAACTGGGCATCTTCCTATCGAGCGTGCTTTGGCAGGACGCAAAATCGGCAATTGACCCATACCCTGCCCGGTCAGGCGCGACAAAGACTCAACCCGACCAAGTGGGCAGCGTTCGGATTGCGCCAATCAGTTCAACTTGCATGCGCAAAGGTGATGTTCGCCAGATGCCTGGATCATCTCATCTGCCCACATCATCTCCGTGTGCCGGGAGCCGATTTCGAGGCCAAACTGGAACCGGGAGAAACGCCGCCAACGGACTTCACTTCGAGTTTGGTGTAATGACGCTCGGCTTGTGAGAGGCTTTCGAAGCGCTGATGATCGCTGTGAATTTGCCCCAGAAGCGTTTGCTGCGTCATTTTTCCATGTCCCTTTGCTTCGATTGATAAAGCGCCTTTGCATTATCTATCATGTCGAGAACATCACTTGAAGCCGCTGTTTCCACAGTCGGTCGCTCAACCCCATACACCGCTCCGGATGGTGTCGCAGCTTTGGGATCCCAAGCATATATATTTCCATAATCGTCCTTACGGTCCCTACCCGCAAACACCCTCTGGTAGAGAATTGGGGCGACGCCATGAAAGGGACGAAACCTTACCCTGCTGGGGTTCGCCTTCTCATCAGGACGCAGCGGATCATGGGTGATTTCAATTTCGTCGCCGTAAAGATGTTGCGTCAGACTTTTGGGGTATGGCTCAATGAAGACCACCTCC
>CANEVG010000335.1 GCA_947442095.1 Sphingomonadaceae bacterium | reverse complement strand
CTCGTTCAGGCCGCATTACGAATTGCTCTACAGTACCAGCAACACCTATGCCGGTGGCGACAGCGGCAAGACCTATGAATGGCTAGGTGGCTATGTGCAGTTCGCTCTGCCGCAGGGCTTCTATGCGCGGTTCACCGGCGGCTCCTCACTGGGCGGCAGTGAGGCAGCGGCGACTTCTACAAGATGAGCGTCGGCATGAGCTTCTGACGCGTTGACCTTTGTGGCGAGGCCAGCCGCCTAGCCTGCTTCCGCCACAACCCTGCCGGAACCTTCAACTTGAAGGCCTGGCAGCAGCTTCCCTTACCCTTGCGCGCGCACCAACAGCCGCGTTTCGATCACCTCGATCACCGGCACTTCCCACGGGTGCGCCTCCATCAGCGCGGCGAGCGCTGCGTCCACTGCTTCGGTTGGCGCACTGGCGGGTATCCAGGTGGTGAGCGTGACGGTGGGAGAATGCTCGACTTCGCCCGCCGATCCCAGTGTCGGATTGGCAGCAGGGCTCGGCGCGAAAGTCTCCCAGCCCAGACCGATCTCGGCCACGCCGTGATACACGCCGAAATCGCCCAGCGCACCGGGCGCGCGCAGGATGGCCAGCATCCGCGCCATCACCGGATCGGCTTCCAGCGCCGCACGGTCGCCCGCCAGCAGCGCCTCGAGCGTAGCGGCCGCCACGGGCACGTGCACTGAAACCCTCAGTGCCGGTTTGCTTGCCGTGTTCATCGCTGTCAGAGCCCCGCCTTGATCATCCAGTCGTGGAACAGCCGCACGGGCCGCCCCTGTAGCGCGCGCGGACGGCAGACAAACCAGTAGCTGTAGGGGCTGTCGACCTCGATATCATAGAGCCGGGCGACGCGCGGATCGTGGCTGCGCACGTAGTGGTCGTCGTGCATGATCGCGATGCCGAGGCCCTGCGCGGCCGCTTCCAGGATCAGCTGGCCCGAATCGAAGTGGTCGATGGCAGCGGGTTGTAGTGCCTCAAGATGCAGCGTGCGTTTCCACGCCTCGAAGCTCATCGGCAGATCGTTGTGCACGAGGAAGGTCTGCTTGTTGAGTTTGGCGAGATCGGGGCGTGGCCCGAGCTCTGCGGCGAGTTCGGGCGTGGCGATGGCATAGACCCGGTTGTGGTCGAGCCGCACCGAATGGAGCGAACCCTCCGGCCCTTCGGACAGGATGATCGCCGCATCTATGGAATCGCCCAGCTTGGTTTCAGCCGCTGCCGAGCTGTCGATATCGATGTGCAGTTGCGGATGGAGTTTGCGCAGCTCGCCAAGCCGCGGAAACAGGCGCTGGCTCCCGAACAGCGGCAGCACGCCGAGCCGCAGACGCAGCACCTGCCCGGTGTCGATCAGGCGGTCGATCCGGTCGGCCATCTCGTCGATCAAGGGGGCAACCGCATCGTAGAGCGCTTGGCCATCGTCCGTCAGCTTGAGCAATTGGTGCTTGCGCTCGAACACCGGCTTGCCGACAAACTCTTCCAGCGCGCCCAGCCGCCGCGAGAGCGCCGAGGGGCTGAGCGCCAACTCCGCCGCAGCCGTCTTGGCCGAGCCTGCCCGGACGACGCGGATGAACGCTTCCAAAGAGCGCAAGGGGGGCAGGCGGCGGATCATGGCAGTCTCAGTCTTCCTCGGGTACTTCTGGCATTGGCGCATGGAGCCGCAGGCGGGTGAGCCGCCGCTCATCGCCTGCAGTCACTTCGAGGCGCCAGCCGCTGTCATGTTCCAGCACACGTCCGACTTTCGGGACTTCGCCCGCCAGCACCACCGCCAGCCCGCCCAGAGTACCGACATCCTCGTCGATAAGCGCAAGCCGGGGGTCGATCGCTTCGCCCACATCGTCGAGTTCGGCGCGGGCATCTGCTTCCCAGGTCTGCTCGTCGATCTGGCGCAGCAGTTCCTGCGGTGCGTCGTCGTGCTCGTCCTCGATCTCGCCGACGATTTCCTCGACCAGATCCTCGATCGTGATGATCCCGTCGGTGCCCGAATACTCGTCGATCACGATGGCAAGGTGCGTCCGGCTGGCACGCATGTCGGCCAGAACGTCAAGCGCGCCGCGCGCCTGCGGCACGAACAGCGGCTGGCGCATAAGGCCAGTCCAGTCCTTGGGCGCGGCCTTGCCGTTCAGCGCCATGGCAGTCACGATCGGGAACAGATCCTTGATGTGGAGCATGCCGACGACTTCATCGAGCGACGTGCCATAGACCGGGAGGCGGCTGTGGCCATGTTCGGCAAAGGCGTGGACGACCTCTTCGAATGTAGCGGCTGCCGGAATCGCAATAATCTCGCCACGCGGGATCGCCACATCATCGGCATCGTTCTCGCTGAAATGCAGCAGGTTCTTGAGCATCTGGCGCTCCAGCGGCACCAGATCGCCGCCCGCGCCGCTGCGATTGCCTGGTTCACCTTCGTGCTCCTCGATCGCTTCCTCGATCTGCGCGCGGAGCGATTGATCGTGATCCGGTCCTCGAAAGAACGCCTTGAGCGCGCGCCACAGCGCGCGGCTACTGTCTCCTTCGCCCGACCGGCTGTCGCCGCCCGATGCGCCCACTTCAGGCACTGCGTTGAACCCCTTTGCTAATCCAAGGCTGCATATGGGTCGGTGATGCCCATCAAGGCAAGCGCCTTTGTCTCCAGACCCTCCATTTCTGCAGCGTCCGCCTCGCCGGTTTCATGATCGTAGCCCGCCAGATGGAGCAGGCCGTGGATCAGGAGGTGCACCGCGTGGGTTTCGACCGCCACGCCCTTGTCCGCCGCTTCGCGCCCGCAAACGCCGTGGGCAAGGATCATGTCGCCCAGCATGCCGGGCGCATCAGGGCTGGCCGCGGCGACGAGCACTTCCTCGCGGCTGAGCATGGGGAACGAGAGCACGTTGGTCGGCTTGTCCTTGGCGCGCCACTGCTTGTTGAGCGCGTGGACTTCCTCGTCATCGGCCAGAACGAGGCTGACGAGCAGCTGCTCGTGCGCCAGTTCGGGCGCGACCTGCGCGGCCGCTTCGAACGCGCGGGCGGCGAGCGCCTCCCAGTCGGTGGCGGCGGGCCAGACTGGGTCGATGTCGATGTCGATACTGGGGGCGGTCACAGAAAAACCCCCTCTTCTTCAGAGGAGGGGGTTAGGGGTGATGTGAGCAGACGAGAGTTGTGCTGGCCAGCACCACCCGCTAGCCCCCTCTGAAGAGGAGGGGTGGATTGGCGCATGCGGCTCATTCGTCCTTGCCCTCATAGGCCTCGACTATCCGCCCCACGATCGGATGACGCACCACGTCCGCTACCTTGAAGCGCACCATGCCTATGCCGTCCACGCCGTCCAGTCGGCTCACCGCATCGTTGAGCCCGCTCGCTGAAGGGCCGCCGGGCAGGTCGGTCTGCTTGGGATCGCCGCAGATCACCATGCGGCTGTTTTGGCCGAAGCGGGTGAGGAACATCTTCATCTGCATCGGCGTGGTGTTTTGCGCCTCGTCAAGGATGACGAACGCATCCGCCAGTGTGCGGCCGCGCATGAAAGCGATTGGCGCGATCTCGATCTCGCCGGAAGCCAGCCGCCGCTCGACCTGTTCGGGCGGCATGCAATCATATAGCGCGTCGTAAAGCGGGCGCAGATAGGGATCGACCTTTTCCTTCATGTCGCCCGGCAGGAAACCCAGTCGCTCGCCCGCTTCCACGGCAGGGCGCGAGAGGATCAGCCGCTGCACGCTGCCGCTGATGAGTTGCGCGACGGCCTGTGCCACCGCGAGGTAGGTCTTGCCCGTGCCCGCTGGGCCAAGCGCGAAGATCACATCATCGCGCACCAGCGCGCGCATGTATTCGATCTGGGTGGCCGAGCGCGGCACGATGGTTTTCTTGCGCGTTCGGATCATGATCGGCGGCGCGCCATCGGGTGCACCAGTGATGATGCCTTCCAGCATCGGTTCGTGCGACATCATGATGAGCGATTCGACTGCACCCGCGTCAACCTCGTGCCCCGTCAACAGCCGCTGGTGCATGCCTTTCAGCACATCGCGCGCGCGGGCGACGGCATCGTCTGGCCCTTCGATCACCGCCTTGTTGCCGCGCGCCGAGATATAGACGCCGAGGCGGTTTTCTATCTGCACCAGGTTCTGGTCAAACTGACCAAACAGCGCGCCGAGCACGGTCTGTTCATCAAACGCGATTTCGATCCGGGCACGGCGGGGCGCATCGGAGCGATGGGTTTCCGGACGCTGCACATCTGGGCGTTCACG
>CANEVG010000334.1 GCA_947442095.1 Sphingomonadaceae bacterium | reverse complement strand
ATCGCACTCGGTCCATTCGCCGGCGATCTTCATCGTCTTGAGGCCAGGCTGCTCGGGCAGTTCTTAGCGGAAACCGGCGCCGTTATTGAACAGGCGGAAGCGCAAGGGTCATGCGCCGACCCGCGTAATACCCGTTCTGCTCGAAGCGCACGAGCACTTCATTGTGCTTGTCCTTCACGAAGCGGCGCTCGCCCCATGGCTGTTCCCACGTGGTGTCGGTCCGCGCGGTCTCGGAGCCGACAATGCAAAAGCCGCGTACCATATTCAGCTCATTTGTGAGGGCAAAGCCCAGTTCGGACGGACCGATCTGCAGGTTGCCCCTGCGCGTGTGCGACCATATGGGGAGGCTGCGGTGAGCGCCGAGGGCGTTTCTTCGCCGAACGCAGGCACCGGGGTTTTTGCCGCCAATGCGAGAGCAAAGGCGGGGACAATCGTCTTCAGGTGGCGCATGTCAGCCTCTTTCGTGGATCGAACTGGCGTGGATCAATATAGCAGCAAAGGGGGGAAGCTGGCCGGGCGCCGCGCCATTGGCGGCGATGAGCAGCGTACCGGTTTGCGGCGCACTGGCAGGCCACGGCGCAGGGCTCGCGCTCATGTTGAACACGCCGATCACGCTGGAGCCTTCAGCCTCGCGCCGGAAGGCCAGCACGGCGGCATCGGCGTGGAGCACACTGAAATCGCCGATCCGCAAGGCCGGATGGGCCTTTCGCAGCGCCAGCAAGCCGCGTGTGAAGTGCAGCAGCGACGCGGGATCGGCCTCCTGCCGGTCGGCGGCGCGGGCGTGGTTTTTCGAGCCCAGCGGGAGCCACGGGGTACCGCTGGTGAAGCCGCCTTCGCTGCCCTGCGCCTGCCACGGCATCGGCGTGCGGGCGCCGTCGCGCGAGAGCGTGAGCGGCCAGTTGGCAATCGCCTCCGGATCCTGGATCTGCTCGAACGGGATTTCGACCTGCGTGAGGCCCAGTTCCTCACCCTGATAGAGGATGATATTGCCGCGAAGGCTCGCCAGCAGCAGCATCTTCATCCGCGCAAAGGCATCGATGTCTTCGGGGGCGCACCACCGCGAAAGTGCGCGCGGGGCATCGTGGTTTTCGAAGGCCCAACTGGGCCAGCCTGTGCCGGGTGCATCGGGCCATTTGCCTTGCGTATCGCACACCAGCGCCGGGGTCAGCTTGTTGGCATAGAGGAAATCGAAGCCGTAGGCGCTGTTCAGCCGGTCTGCGCCCGCCGTGTAATCCTTCATCTCGGTCTCGGCAAAGTCCCCGCCCACTTCGGCCAGCGTGAACACCGAGCCGTAGTGGTCGCATAGCCCGCGCAACCGCTGAATGAACTGCACGATATCGGGGTGCGACTGGTTGTAGACCTTGAGCTGATAATCGAACGGGCGGGTGCGGCGGCGGCCATCATAGGGCGCGGGCGGATTGGCCCGCATCGCCGGATCGTGCATCAGGAAATTGAGCGCATCGATGCGGAAGCCGTCCACGCCCCGGTCCAGCCAAAACTGCATGACGCCCAGCAGCGCCTCCTGCACCGCCGGATTGTGCGCATTGATCTGAGGTTGGCTGCTGAGAAAATTGTGCATGTAGTACTGGCAGCGGCGCGCGTCCCACGTCCATGCCGGGCCGCCGAATACCGATTGCCAGTTGGAGGGCGGCGAGCCGTCTTCGCGCGGATCGGCCCATACATACCAGTCGGCGCGCGGGTTGTCCTTGCTCTGGCGGCTTTCCGCGAACCACGGGTGCTGGTCCGAGGTATGGGCATAGACTTGATCGATCGTGACCTTGAGGCCGAGTTCATGCGCGCGGGCGACCATGCGGTCGAAATCGGCCAGCGTGCCGAAGATCGGATCGACATCGCAGTAATCGGCCACGTCATAGCCGAAATCGCGCATCGGCGAGGTGAAGAACGGCGAGACCCAGATTGCATCGACCCCCAGCGCTGCGACATGATCGAGCTTTGCCGTGATGCCGGGGAGATCGCCAATCCCGTCGCTGTTCGAATCGCAGAAGCTGCGCGGATAGATCTGATAGATGGCCGCGCCCTGCCACCACGGCGCTTCGGACAGTTCGGGCAAGTCTTCGGGAGTGCGTTTGGGCTGGGTCATGGATGGGACTGCATTCTGGGGGGTATGGACGCGGCAGACAGAGCAGCCGAAGGCGGGAAGATCGAGCATCACGCTGCCCGGTGCAGAAACCCGCGCCGGGCATGCTCCGAACAGGGTTTCGAGAGCCTCGGCATTTGTGCCGATGACACTTGCGGCATGGATTGCCGCATCGCTGGTGTTGAATGCAATCCAATATTCCGCGCCGGTTGCGGGATTGAAGCGCGAGACGCTGAACAAACCCGGTTTTTCGGAAAGCCCGCGTATCACCTGCCGCCTGCGCGCCAGCGGCGGGTGCGCACGGCGCTGGCGCGCGAGCCGGGCGATCAGCCGGTATAAGGGGTGCGCGGGGTCGAAATGGCGCGCGGTGTCGATGCCGAAATCCTCGATCCATCTGGCATAGATTGCGATCAGACCTTCACCCACGCGGGGACACTCGGTGAACAGGTCATCGATCCCGGCAATGTCGCCGAAGCGGCTGCTTTCGCCCGTGAAGGTGGAATGGTCGCGGGTGTGATAGAGCAGCGGCTCATTGAGCCGGCCCGGCACATTGACCTGCCGCTCAGCATCAAGAACGAAGGGCGTGTAGGCAAAGGCCGGATCGGTTAGCCTGGCGAAGTTGGCGGCGGCAGGGTTGTGGTCTCCGGCAAAGCGCGGATTGATCGCCTGGCCAGCAAGCCCGCCTTTGCGGGAATAGGGATAGTCGGCGCGCGAGCGATATTCGCCGCTCCTCTCGCGGTACCGGATCATATCCGCCGTGTGGTTCACGATGACGTCCACATAGACCTTGCCTGCGTGGCGCAGATAGACGCGTCTACGTCGATGCCGAGCGCCTGTTTGAACACGGGGATCTGGAGGATCGTCTCTTCCCCCACCCCGACCGTGCGGATGGCTTCGGTTTCGACAAGCGTCACTTTGAAGCTGGATTCGAGAAAGTGACTGAAGGCAGCTGCGGCCATCCAGCCTACCGGGTCGCCCCCGACAGTGAGGGTTCTGACCAGTTCGGGAGCGTGCCGGTCGCAGCTGGTGTCAGCGTTGCTCATGGCAGGCTCCATGCGGGATTTTCTGGCCGTGCGGCGCTTTCTGGCATCGGGCAAACGGTACCGGGCGGATGGCTTTGCAGCAAGACATCCGCCCGCACTTGGCGTCAGAACTTGTAGCTGAGCCCGATGTAGAAGTCCCGTCCATAGCAAGGATAGCCGATCACTTGCCACGGATCGTCGATTTGAAAGGTGACGAACGGACGATCGGACGATAGGTCAGATTGTGGGCCTAGAACAGCACCGAAAGGCCCTTCAGCGCCGAACCGGGCTGGAATTCATCTGCGATCTGCGGATCGCGCTGTCGGCTCAGGACCCGCTGCCATAGAACCCGAAGCCATCTAGCGAGGGCGAGAACGGCGGAGACAGTGTGAGTTCCGCACCCTTAAGCGAACCGCAGCCATCGTTGAGTGGCTGCGAGACGACGCCGATCGTGGGCGCGAGTTGGCTGCGCCGGCAGCGTAGCGGCAACCTGCGCGAAGTCCAACGGCAGGTTGCGCTGCGGGTTCACGAAATCGGTGAGCGTCTTGTAGTAGCCCGCCAGTGAAATGTACTCGCCCTTGGGGAAGTAGCGTTTGACCGAAACGTCCACATTGGCCGAGTGATAAGGGCGCCGCCGCGCGGTGCCGCCGGTCGAGCGGAATGTTCATCGCGGTGCCGCACCTTGTGGTCGCCGCGATCATGGGCGGCGTGATCCGCAGCTTTTTCTCCGCTGAGCCGAGGTGGACCATGCTGGAGGAAGCGGTGGTGTCGGCAAGTGCAGCTTTGGCCAAGTAGCGGGTGCGCGAGGATTAGGGCGCGATCAACACCTTGCACTGCTCGGTGCGGCGTCGCAGCGTTTCAAACACTTCGGGCGTCGCATCAAGCGGGATCGTGTCGGTGACGAGCAGGCGAGGCTCGGCGGCTCCCCGGTCCAGCGCGTCGAGCGCAGCTTCGAATTCGCGGGCGGTGAAAAAGGCCGAGGTAATCAACCGCACTTCTTTCGACAGCATGGCGAAGCTGTTGAACGTATCGGGTTTGGTACACAGGCCAAGCAGCACGATCGTGCCGCGCGGGCGGACTTGTTCAACGGCTTGTGCGATCAGGCCCGGCAGCCCT
>CANEVG010000333.1 GCA_947442095.1 Sphingomonadaceae bacterium | reverse complement strand
GCTCTGGGGTGACAAGCAGCGCCAAGGCGCTAGAGAAGCCGAAACAGCCAAGGGATCAAGACTCGCATGGCCAGAAAGCTTTACCCCGATGCCGCCAGCGCTCTCGACGGGCTGCTGCGTGACGGTCTGCTGATTGCCTGCGGGGGTTTTGGCCTGTGCGGCATCCCCGAACGCCTGCTCGATGCGGTGCGCGACAGCGGGGTCAAGGACCTGATCTTCGCCAGCAACAATGCCGGGATCGACAACGAGGGCATCGGCAAGCTGCTGCGCACGCGGCAGGTCAAGAAGATGATCGCCTCCTACGTGGGCGAGAACAAGGAATTCGAGCGCCAGTATCTCTCGGGAGAGCTCGAGGTCGAGTTCAGCCCGCAGGGCACTTTGGCCGAGCGGATGCGCGCTGGCGGCGCTGGCATTCCGGGGTTCTACACCAAGACCGGCGTCGGCACGCTGGTGGCCGAGGGCAAGGAAAGCAAGGTCTTCACCAGTCGTGAGGGAACTCCTCAGGAATACGTCATGGAGCGCGGCATCTTCGCCGATCTCGCGCTGGTGAAAGCGTGGAAGGCGGACGAGACGGGAAATGTCGTGTTCCGCAAGACCGCACGCAATTTCAATGTGCCCGCCGCGCAGTGCGGCAAAGTCTGCGTGGTCGAAGTGGAGGAGATCGTCCCCACCGGCAGCCTCGATCCGGATGGAATCCACCTCCCCGGCGTCTATGTGCAGCGCCTGATCGTGGGCTCGCCTTACGACAAGAAGATCGAGTTCCGCACCACCCGCAACACGGATGTCGGCTGATGACCAAGCATGATGGACTGACCGCAGGCTGGACCCGCGACCAGATGGCCGCCCGCGCAGCGCGCGAACTGCAGGACGGCTTCTATGTGAACCTTGGCATCGGCATCCCGACCTTGGTGGCAAACCATATCCCTGAAGGTATGACGGTGACGCTGCAGAGCGAGAACGGCATGCTCGGCATCGGGCCGTTTCCCTTGGCGGGCGAGGAGGACGCAGACCTCATCAACGCGGGCAAGCAGACGATCAGCGAACTGCCGCAGACCGCCTATTTCGACAGCGCGGCGAGCTTTGCCATGATCCGGGGCGGCCATATCGACCTCACCGTGCTGGGCGCGATGGAAGTGGCCGAAAACGGCGACATCGCCAACTGGATGGTGCCCGGCAAGATGATCAAGGGCATGGGCGGCGCGATGGACCTTGTCGCCGGCGTCAAGAAGATCATCGTGGTGATGGAGCACTGCGCCAAGGACGGCAGCCCCAAGTTCATCCCGGCCTGCACCCTGCCGCTGACCGGCAGGGACGTGGTCGACATGGTGATCACCGATCTCGCGGTGTTCGCGCGGCCCGATCATGCCTCGCCCTTCCGCCTGCTCGAACTGGCCCCCGGCGTCACTGCCGAAGACCTGCGCGCGAAGACGAGCGCGACTTACGTGGAGTAAGCCAAGTGGCCTACACGCTGATCACTGCCAACCGGAACTATTCGAGCTGGTCGCTGCGCCCGTGGCTGCTGATGAAGGCGCTGGGCATTCCCTTCGAGGACCGGCTCGAGCCGTTCACCAAGCCCTCGAACTACGACGAGTTCCGCGCATTCTCGCCCACCGGGCAGGTGCCAGTGCTGCTGGATCACGGCGTGACGGTGTGGGATTCGCTCGGCATCGCGCTCTATCTGGCGGACCGGCACGAGGGCGTTTGGCCCACCGATCTAGCCGCGCGTGCCTTTGCGCAATGCGCCACCGCCGAAATGCACGGCGGATTTTCAGCGCTCAGGAACGATTGCACGATGAACGTGGGGGTGCGCGTCGAGCCGCGCCCGATGCGCGAGGCGCTGGTGCGCGATGTGGCGCGGGTGCGCGAGATCTTCGAGGAGGGCCTCGCGCGCTTTGGTGGTCCATGGCTGGCAGGCGAGGCGTTCACCGTGCTCGATGCGTTCTACGCGCCGGTTGCCTTCCGCATCCGCACATACGGCCTCGACGTCGGAAAAGGTCAGGCGTGGGCGGACCAAGTGATCGCCCACCCGGCGATGCAGGCATGGGAAATCGCCGCGCTCGCCGAGACCTGGCGCGAAGTGGGCCATGAAGAAGACCTGCTGTCGTGCGGGGCGATCACGGCGGACTATCGCAAGGCTTAGGGCTTCTCGTCCGCCTTCTGGCGCGCGTTGAGCTCGGCCCACAGGCCTTCGGTGCCCGCTTCCATCGCATGGTTCACATACTGCGAGGCCGCCAGCCAGCCCTTGAACGGGCGCATCGATGCGACGCAGCCCAGCAGAAGGATCGGTAGGGAGGTGACCACGTGGACCCACCACGGCGGATCGAACGCGACCTGCACATAGACCACCACGAAGACCAGCGGGAACGCGGTAATGCATAGCGCAAAGAACGCAGGGCCATCGTCAGTCTGCGCATAGCCGTAATCAAGGCCGCAGACATCGCAGGTCTTGGCCAACTTGAGCCAGCCGTCGAACATGTGCCCCTTGCCGCAGCGCGGACACTTGCCCCGCCAGCCGCAGCGCACGATCCACGCCAGCTTCGGGTTGGAAATCAGTGCCATGAGGTTGCCGATAGACCCCGGCGACCCTGCTAGCAAACGCTTAGTGATCCGCCGCCGCTGCCATCGGCGGGCCGCCCGCGGCGGCAGGCTTGCCGGCCTTGACGAAGAACAGCACCGGAATCGCAGCCCAGCACAGCAGCGCCATGATGTAGAAATCGTTGAGATAGCCGATCATCGCGGCCTGCTTGTTGACCATGCCATCGACCACCCGCATTCCCGCCTCGGACACGCCGCCATAGGCGGTGATCCGGTCGAGATCGAACGGGGCGCTCATCCGCGTAATCCGCGCGCCAAGCTCGGCATGGTTCACCTGCACGCCCCGCGCCAGCATGAACGTGCACACCGCAATCCCGATCGAGGCGCCGATCGAGCGGAACAGGTTGGTAAGCCCTGCGGCATCGGTGCGCAATTCTGGCGGGAGCGTGGCAAAGGCGATCAGATTGACCGGCATGATCGTGAAGCTGATGCCCACCCCCTGAATGAAGCCGGTCACGAAGATCGGCATAATGGGCATATCGGGCGACCAGCCGGACATGAGCCACAAAGACCAGCCCGAAAGCCCCATGCCGATCATCAGCGCAATGCGCGGATCCATGCGCGTGATCCACCGGCCCAGCAGCGAGATCGAGGCGAGCAGACCCAGTCCGCGCGGTGCCAGCAGCCAGCCCGCATCGACGGCCGGATAGCCATAGATGCCCTGCAGCAGCCCCGGAAGCAGCGCCAGCACCGCCATCATCACGCAGCCGATGAGGAACATGAACACCAGACTGGCCACGAAATTGGCATCGGAGAACAACCGGCCCGGAAACAGGGGGCGCTCGGTCGTCATCAGGTGGACCAGCGCCATCCATGCGGCACAGGCCCAGACGACGCAGTAGATCACGATTTCCGCGCTGCCGAACCAGTCCTGCGAGGGGCCACGATCCAGCATCAGCTGGAACGAGGCCAGCGCGAGCGCGACGAGCAGCCAGCCGGTCATGTCGATCGGACGGCGCAGCATGGGCGTGCGGGGCAGCAGCCACCACAGCACCAGCCCGGAGGCAATTCCGATGGGCACATTGATGAGGAAAACCCAGCGCCACGAATAGCTTTCCGTGATCACCCCGCCCAGCATCGGTCCGGCGATCGGCCCAAGCATGACCCCCTGGGTGAAGAGGCCCATCATCTTGGGTCGCTCCTCGGCGGTGCTGGCATTGAGCATCACGGTCTGCGCAAACGGCGCCAGGAACGCCCCGCCCACGCCCTGCACCACCCGGAAAGCGACCATCTGCTCCAGATTCTGCGCCAGGCCGCACAGGATCGAGGCCAGCGTGAATGCCACGACCGACAGCGTGAACACCAGCCGAATGCCGAACCTGTCCACCAGCCAGCCGCCCAGCGGCAGCGCCACGGCGGAGGCTAGCACATAGCTGGTCAGCACCCAGCTGATCGTCTCCTGCGTGGCGGACAGCGAAGCTCCCATGTGGGGAAGCGCCACATTGGCGATCGTGGTGTCGAGCACCTGCATGACCATCGCCGCCATCACCGCGGTGAACAGCAGAGGGCGGTGGCTCACCTTCATCGACGGCTGCGCCGCAGCGGCGGGACTAGCGCTCGCCGACATTTACCGTCACGTTCGCGCTCAAGCCCGCAATCAGCGGCCGGTCGCCGCTGGAACTGTCGATCGCGATGCGCACGGGCACGCGCTGGG
>CANEVG010000332.1 GCA_947442095.1 Sphingomonadaceae bacterium | reverse complement strand
CCTCCGCAGCAGCATCCCGTCGCGCACCACCACGGGATAGTCGCGGTAGTCGCCCGTGTTCATCTCCGCGCCCTGGCTCACATAGCGCCGGGTGACGAACGCACCCTCATCGAGATATCGGATCAGCGCAGGAGCCTCGCGCGCCGTGTCCTCGATATCCGACATCACACTCTCCGCATATAGTTAGCGTTGCAAACTATATCGGCTGCACACGCTGCGTCCAGCCCATGGCGGGCGCGGTCTCTGGAATGCGCCACAGCACCGGCAGGATCACCAGCGCCACCACCGCGATCATCGCGCCGGGCGCAGCGGGCCAGCCTGTCGCTTCCAGCACGTTCTGCGCCACCCACGGCGTCAGCCCGCCGAACAGGGCAGTCGCGCTCGTTACCCCCAGCGCCAGCCCCGAAAGCCGCGCCTCGCCCGAAAACTGCTCCGCCGTCGCCACCGCACCCACTGCGCTCACCGCCCCGCCGAGACATGCCAGCACCACCGCGCCGATCAGCGCGGGCCAGACCCCGCCCGATGCCATCAGCGTGAATAGCGTGATCGGCAGCACCGTGCCCGCCACCGCCACGCCGATCAGCACTGGCCGCCGCCCGACATGGTCGGTCAGCGCGCCGACCAGCGGCGTCACCACAATCACCGCCAGCGCCGCCACGGTCGAAAGCGCCAGCCCCGCCCCCTCGCCCACCGCGCCAGTCGATGCGAGGAACGCTGGCACATAGGTAATCCCGACGTAGTAGCTGATCGAGCCCAGCGCCGAGATCGCAAAGCCCCGCGCAATCCCGGCGCGCTGGTGCGTCACCGCATGGCGCAGCGGGTTTGCAGGCACCGTCCCCGCCGCGCGCTGCCGCTCGTATTCGGGAGACTCGTCCATCGCCGCACGCGCCAGCAGCACGCCGCCCGCCAGCGCCGCGCCCACGAAGAACGGTATGCGCCAGCCCCAGGCATCCAGCGCTTCTGCCGGCATAGCCCAGGCCGTCACCGCCGCCACGCCCACCGCCAGCAGCGCGCCCACTTCGCTCGCCGCCGAAGCGCAGCTGGTGATCAGCCCCCGCCGCCGCGGCTCCGCGCCTTCCAGCAGATAGGCCACAACGCCGGTGTATTCCCCGCCAACCGCAAACGCCATAACGCAGCGCAGCGCCAGCAGCAGCAGCCCCGCTATCGGGCCAATCGTCGCATAAGTTGGCAAAGTCGCGCAGCCCAGCATCGCGGCGGTCATCACCGCCATCGAAAGCAGCATCGCCCGCCGCCGTCCGTGCCGGTCGCCATAGTGCCCCAGCGCGATCGCGCCCAGCGGCCGCATCAGATAGGATATCGCAAACCCCGCCAGCACCGCCGCCAGCGATCCCACGCCCCCGCCGAACATAACCCGTGAAAGGATCGTCGCGACGTAGATATAGAGCGTGAAGTCATACCATTCGACCACGGTGGAAAACCCGGCGATCACCATGGAGCGGCGCGAGATAGTCTGGTGGGCGATGCTCATGCCTGCACTATGCCGGATTGCGCGGCGGGCGCAAACCGCCTTCAGCCAACCCCTTCAGTCACCATCACGCGGTAGGTCGCGCCCGCCAGCCGGTGCACTTTGGCCGCTTCATAAGCCGGGCTGGTATACCAGGCCTTCGCCGCCGCCATGTCCGGAAACGCGATGATCACCAGTCCCTCGGCCGTCTGGCCTTCCCACGTCTCGTTGGTGCCATAGAACGCCAACGGCGTAAGCGGATGTCCGGCGGTCGAGGCCCCGGCCTTGGCAGCATAAAGCTCCATCTCCGCCGGATCGTTCACGCCATCCTTGATAAACACCACATAGGCCGTCATCGCAACATCCTCTCCCGCAGCCCCGCCGCATGGGAGCCATCGCGCGCCGTTGTACCGGCCCGCAAGGCCAAGGCAAGCGCGGAAGGAACCTTCCCGCATCCCGCTCGTTCCACTTCCGCTCACCCCCTTAAGGAGAACGTCATGCGCTCAGGCCTGCTCTGGATCATCGGCGTCCCCATCCCGCTGATCCTCCTCCTCGCCTATTGCTCCGGCCATCTTTGAAACGATGCGAACCGGTCATGGCCAAAGGCGAAACTGGCGCTAGGATGCGTCCAAACAAAACCGATGGAGAGACCTGCCCATGACTGAACTGACAGGCCGCATTGCCCTCGTCACCGGCGCCTCGCGCGGCATTGGCGAGGCGTCCGCCCGCGCGCTGGCCGCGCTTGGCGCGCGCGTCATCGTCACCGATCTGACCGCGCCCGAAACCCTCGCGGAGGAGCTCGGCGGCCTCGCCCGCGCGCATGACGTGACGGACGAGCAAAGCTGGATCGATACCATGGCCTTCGCCCGCGAAACGGCTGGCGGGCTCGATATTCTGGTCAACAACGCCGGGCTGTTCCTCGCCAAGCCCCTCACCGAAACTACGCTGGAAGACTGGCGCCGCCTCCACAGCGTCAACGTCGAAGGCGTGTTCCTGGGCTGCAAGCACGCCGTCCCGCTGCTCGCGCAGCGCGCAAACCAATGGCCCGGCGGTGCCTCGATCATCAACCTCTCCTCGGTCGCCGGCCTCGTCGGCACCGCGCTGGTCACCTGCTACAACGCCACCAAGGGCGCGGTCCGCCTCTTCACCAAGGGCGTGGCCATGGAAGTCGCGCCAATGCGCATCCGCTGCAATTCGGTCCACCCCGGCATCATCGAAACCGACATGGGCCGCGATCTCGTCTCCCAGTTCGCCGCCGCCACCGGCACCGGCGAAAACGACACCCGCGCCAACTTTTCGAATCTCCACCCGCTCGGCCACTTCGGCGTGCCGCAAAATGTGGCCGACGCCGTGGCGTTCCTCGCCTCAGACCGCGCCGCCTTCATGACCGGCTCCGAACTGGTGGTAGACGGCGGCTTCACCGCAAGCTGAACCAGCCGCACCTCAGACCCTCCCCATTTTTGCGCAGCACAAATGGGGAGGTGGCCCGCCGCAGGCGGGTCGGAGGGGTAGCTTTATCTGCAGCAAGGCTTGAAAAAAGAAGCAAGGAAGCCAACACGGTAAAGCCGCGTCGTCGAAGGGCTCGGTTCGCTTGAGGCTCCCGGCCCCCGGCCGGTTCGGGTGATGCGCTGACGCGCACCGGCACATAGGCTACCGTTCGCTTCGCGAACGTCGCTTATCTGCCTTCACTCCTCGCCCATCCTCAGCGCCGCAATAAACGCCTCCTGCGGGATGGTCACGTTGCCATATTCCCGCATGCGCTTTTTGCCTTCCTTCTGCTTGTCGAGCAGCTTCTTCTTGCGGCTGATGTCGCCGCCATAGCACTTGGCGGTCACGTCCTTGCGCATCGCGCTGATCGTCTCGCGCGCGATCACTTTGGCCCCGATGGCGGCCTGGATCGGAATCTTGAACATGTGGCGCGGGATCAGGTCTTTCAGGCGTTCCACGAGGTGCCGCCCGCGCGGGTCGGCTTGGGTGCGGTGGACGACCATCGAGAGCGCGTCGACCGGCTCGTTGTTGACGAGGATGTTCATCATCACGAGATCGCCTTCGCGCAGGCCGATCTGCTCGTAATCGAAACTGGCATAGCCCCGGCTGATCGATTTCAGGCGGTCGTAGAAGTCGAACACCACTTCGTTGAGCGGCAGTTCATAGGTCACTTGCGCGCGCCCGCCCACGTACGTCAGGCCGGTCTGGATGCCGCGCCGGTCCTGGCAGAGCTTGAGGATCGAGCCGAGGTATTCGTCGGGCGTATAGATCGTCGCCTTGATCCACGGTTCTTCCATGTCTGCGATCTTCACCGGATCGGGCATGTCGGCCGGGTTGTGCAGTTCCTTCACCGTGCCGTCGGTCATCGTGAGCCGATAGACCACCGAGGGCGCGGTGGTGATGAGGTCGAGGTCGTACTCGCGGCTGAGGCGTTCCTGAATAATTTCAAGGTGCAGGAGGCCGAGGAACCCGCAGCGGAAGCCGAAGCCGAGCGCGGCGCTGCTTTCCATTTCGAACGAGAACGAGGCGTCGTTGAGCCTGAGCTTGCCGATGCTTTCGCGCAGCTTTTCAAAGTCTGCCGCATCGACCGGGAACAGGCCGCAGAACACCACCGGCTGCACTTCCTTGAAGCCCGCCAGTGCCACTGTCGCGCCCTGTTTCACGGTTGTGATCGTGTCGCCCACGCGGGCCTGCGCCACTTCCTTGATCTGCGCGGTGATGAAGCCGATTTCGCCGGGGCCGAGTTCGGCGAGTTGCTCGATCTTGGGGCGCATGCAGCCGACGCGGTCGATGAGGTGTTCGG
>CANEVG010000331.1 GCA_947442095.1 Sphingomonadaceae bacterium | reverse complement strand
GGGCGCAGCAGCCAGCAGGGCATCGCCCGCTTCCCAGCCTTCGCCGGTAAAGCCGATGGCAATGCGCCGCACGCTGGCCGGGAGCTGCGCCGCTTCGACCAGCGCACGGTTTCCGGAGGAAACGAACACCGTTGCAGCGCCGCTGTCGGCCATCATCGTCGCAATTTGCTGCGAGGTCAGCAAACCGCTGATCGGCACCATGCAGGCACCGGCCCTGGTGATGCCAAACATCACTTCCAGCATTTCGAGTGAGTTGGTCATGACCAGCGCCACCGGCTCGTCATGCTGAACGCCCATCTGTAGCAGGGCATTGGCGACCCGGCGGGTGGCCTGGTCAAACTCGCCCCAAGTCAGCGCCCCTTTGCCGCAGATTGCCGCGATCCGGTCCGGTGCGAAGTGGGCGTGGGCGGCCCAGATGCTGGCAAGGCCAAAGGCTGGCGTCTCGATCATCCGGTCACCATCGTCATTTCGCGCACCCCGCGCATGGTCAGCGTGTCCATATATTCCACAGAATCCGTCGCCATGGCCACATCGGGAAAGCGCGCGAAGAAACGGCTTACAGCAATGCGCGCCTCGGCCCGGGCGAGCGGCGCGCCGAGGCAGAAGTGAATGCCGTGGTTGAAGGTGAGGTGGCGGTTGGGCGTGCGGCCAATATCGAAGGTTCCTGCGCTGTCGAAAACGGAGGGATCGTGGTTTGCGGCATTCACCATGGCATAGACCCGGTCGCCTTGATTGAGCGTTTTGCCGCGCAGCTCGAACGGCGTTTTCACGACGCGCACAACCGCCCCGGTCGGCCCTTCAAAGCGCAGCATTTCTTCGACCGCACTGGCGATGAGCGTTGGATCGGCCAGGAGACGGGCCTTCTGGACGGGGTTTTCCAGAAGCGCGCGGATGCCGTTGCCAATCAGATTGGTGGTCGTCTCGTGGCCCGCGAACAGGAAGAGGATGCAGGAGCCGATCAGCTCGTCCTCGGTGATCTGGCCGGATTGCTGCAGCATCACAAAGTGCGAGATCACATCGCCGCGCGGGTGGGCGCGGCGATGCTGCGCAGCATTGCGGAAGTAATCCGCCATCGCGACGATGCCCGCGCGCCCGGTTTCGTATTTGTCGCCAGTGCCTGTCGCATTGCCGAGGAAGGGCTGCAATTGCATCGACCAGTCGCGCAGGCAGTCCATGTCCGCGCGCGGCACGCCGAGCAGATCCATGATCACGCTGGCGGGCAGCGGATTGGCAAATTCGCTTATGCATTCGAACCGGCCATCCCCGCGCGCTGCGATTCTGTCGAGCAGGCCGTCCGCCAGTTCAGCAATACCGGCTTCCAGATCGCGCATCACGGCAGGCGTGACGACCTTGTTGAGCAGGGTGCGCAGCCGGGTGTGATCGGGCGGGTCCTTGAACACGACCCAGGTGTTCAGATAGCGGATCAGATCGCTGAGCCGCGCCCGATCATCGCCCTGCTGGCTTTCGAAAAACGGGGTCAACCGGTCCGAGGTAACGCCGCTGTTCATCTGCACGGCTTTGACATCGTCGTGCCGCGTCAGCACCCAGCCTTTTAGCAGCGGAGACCAGTGTACCGGATCGTCGGCTTGCAGGCGCAGCAAGGTTTCCAGCGGGCGTTGGATAACATCCGGATCACGCGGATCGAAGACCAGACTTGGTGTGGGCATGATGCGGGAAAAGCTCCGGATTTCTTGGTCTGGCTATCATCGCCCCCTTGCCATAGCAATCGCTTGTTTGGTACTATCGGATCAAGATGAGAAGGGGCGGGCCAAACCCGTGCCAGTTTGCGCAAAATGGCGCGGGAGAGAACGTGATGCTCAAGCTTGTTGCCGTGTGGTCGCCGCCCAAGCCCGAAGACCGCGATGCCTTCGAAACCGCCTATGCCAATGTGCATGCGCCCCTGGCGCGAGCGCTGCCAAACCTCACCAGCCTCGATACCATTCTCGTGAGCGAGGGCCTCGAGGGGGTACCCGCAGACGCCTACCGCTTCGCGATCATGACTTGGGCCGACAAGGCCGCAATGGAGCGCGATGAGCAGACGCCGGAATGGCTCGCGCTGCGGGCCGATGCTGGCGGAATGATCGAGCGCTTCGGCGTGACGCTGACGTCATCCGTCGGCCACGACGGCTGAAGGGGGCTGGGCAAATGGCCATTCTCGTCACCGGCGGCACCAAAGGTATCGGCCTTGCGATCGCCAAGCGCTTCGCCAAGCCTGATGTGGACGTTTTCCTCAATTACCGCGCCGATCAGGCATCTGCAGACAGCGCCAAGCAGGAGATCGAGGCGCTTGGCGCGCGGTGCCACCTGATCCAGGGCGATGTCAGCACTTCCGAAGGCGCCAAAGCTGTCGTCGCCGCTGTCGCGGCGCAGACCGACCGGCTGGACCAGCTCGTCCATTGCGCGGTCAAGGTCCTGCCCGAGCCGCTGCTGACAATCGACCCGGTTGCCTTCACCGAAGCAATCAATCTCAATGGCACCGCGCTCGTCTACCTCGTGCAGCCTGCCATGCCGCTGTTTCGCAAGGGCAGCACCGTGTTCTTCCTCTCCAGCCGTGGCAGCCGCACCGTAATTCCAAACTACGCGGCGGTCGGCGCGGGCAAGTCGCTGGCGGAAAGCCTGATCCGCTATCTGGCGCGCGAACTGGCGCCGTTTGGCGTGCGGGCCAATTGCGTTGCCCCCAGCGCGGTCGATACCGAAGCGCTGCGGCAGGTTTACGGCGAACATACCGAAGAAATCCTGCGCGCAGCCGCCGCTGCCAGCCCCAGCGGCCGCAATGTGACGCATGATGATTATTGCAGCCTCATCGAATACCTCGCCAGCCCATCGGCAGCGATGATCCAGGGGCAGGTGGTGTTTGTCACCGGCGGCGAGTACCTCGCGGCTTAGCTTCTTTTGATCTGTTTTCCGTCACCCCGTGCTCGGCACCGGCTCGGCTGTCCTCTTTGCGCGGCGCTGAAGAAGCAAAGCCAAGGCCCGGGTCAAGTCCGGACCAATGACATTGTGTGAACGTATAGTACCCTAAAGCAGCGAGAGCCTGAGTTCACGCTTGAGGATCTTGCCGCTCGCGTTGCGCGGAAGGTTCTGGGTGAAGACCACTTTCTTCGGGATCTTGAAGCCCGAAAGGTGCCCGGCGCAGTGCTCCAACACTTCGCGCATCTCCAGCGTGTGCCCCTCGCGCAGCACGATGACCGCGGTGACGGCCTCGATCCACTTGGGATCGGGCATGCCGATAACCGCAACTTCGCTGATCGCGGCGTGGCGATAGAGCACTTCCTCCACCTCGCGCGAGGCGACGTTCTCGCCGCCAGTCTTGATCATGTCCTTCTTGCGGTCGACCACGGTGATGTAACCAGCCTCATCGGCGACGCCGAGATCGCCGCTGTGAAACCAGCCGCCCGCAAAGGCCTCAGCCGTGCGGACTGGATCGTTCCAGTAGCCGCTGAGCAATTGCGGCGAGCGGTGGACGATCTCGCCTACTTCTCCGGGCGCAACAGGAACCATCGCATCATCGACGATCTGTGTTTCCACATGCAGTGTGGGGCGGCCCGCCGAACCCAGCCGCGCGGCGTGTTCTTCGGGAAACAGGATCGTGGCAACCGGGGCGATCTCGGTCTGGCCGTAGAGGTTCCACAGGCGCAGTTGCGGCAGTCGCTCGCCGAGTTCGCGCAGCACTTCGACCGGCATGATTGAGGCGCCGTAGTAGCCCTTTTCCAGCGCCGAGAGATCGCTGCTTGCCATAAGCGGGGCGCGCAGCAGCGAAATCCAGACTGTCGGCGGCGCGAAGAACGACGTGATCTCATGCTGCACAAGCAGGTGCAGCACATTCTCCGGAGCGGGCGAGCCGGTGATCACGTTGCGCGCGCCGACATGCAGGGCGGGGCCGATCATGCAATCGAGCTGGGCGCAGTGAAACAGCGGCATGGCATGGAGTGCAACCGTATCGCGGGTCCACTCGCAATCGATGATGCAGCTCTGGTATTCCCACAGCACGCTGTTGTGGGAGAGCATTGCGCCCTTTGGCCGCGACTCCGTGCCGCTGGTGTAGACGATTTGCAGCAAGTCCTCGCCGCCGTGTTGCTGCGGCTCCAGCGGGTCATCGCAGAGCAGCGCCTTCCACGAGGGAATGCCGGGTGGAGGCGGCGCATGTTCCCCGTCGATCCCGAACAGGTGCAGGACCGCCTCGCTGCGGGCACTGAGCGCTACCTCGATGGTGGTTTCATCGACAAACAGGGCCCGCGCGCCCGAATGCTCCAGAATGT
>CANEVG010000330.1 GCA_947442095.1 Sphingomonadaceae bacterium | reverse complement strand
GCGCGCAGTTCGGTCTCGGCCTTGTCCCACATCTCTTCGGTGCCGAAGCGCTTTTCGGGGCGCAGCGCGAGCTTGATCGAATAGGTGAAACCGAAGTCCTTGTAGATCCGGTCCGCCAGTTCGCAGAACGCGCGCACTTCGGACACGATCTGGTCCTCGCGGCAGAAGATATGCGCATCGTCCTGCGTGAATTGGCGCACGCGCATCAGTCCGTGGAGCGCGCCGTGCGGTTCGTTGCGGTGGCAGCAGCCATTTTCATAGAGGCGCAAAGGCAGGTCGCGGTAGGACTTGAGGCCCTGCCGGAATATCAGCACGTGCGCCGGGCAGTTCATCGGCTTCAAGGCCATCCAGTCGGCCTCGCCCGAGATCACCGGGCCTTCATCATCCACGTTGGGAACTTCGTCGGGGATGACGAACATGTTCTCGCGGTACTTGCCCCAGTGGCCGGACTGCTCCCACTGACGCGCGTCCATAACCTGCGGGGTCTTGACCTCGCGGTAGCCCGCACCGTCGATGGCGCGGCGCATATAGGCCTCCAGCTCGCGCCAGATGCGGTAGCCCTTGGGGTGCCAGAACACGCTGCCGTGGGCTTCCTGCTGGAGGTGGAAAAGATCCATCTCCGCACCCAGCTTGCGGTGATCGCGCTTGGCGGCTTCTTCCAGCCGCATGAGGTGCGCGTCCAACTGCTTCTTGTTGAGCCAGCCAGTGCCATAGACGCGGCTGAGCATGGCGTTGGCCTGATCGCCGCGCCAGTAGGCACCCGAAACGCGCGTGAGCTTGAACGCCGCAGGATCGAGCTTGCCGGTGGAGGCGAGGTGGGGGCCGCGGCACATGTCAAGCCAGTCCGAACCCGACCAGTAGACCGTCAGCTCCTCGTTTTCAGGCAGTTCGGCTGCCCATTCGGCCTTGAACGTCTCGCCCTGCTGCAGCCAGCGCGCGATAAGGTCGGCGCGGCTCCAGACTTCGCGCTTCAATGGCTTGTCGGCGGCGATGATCTTACGCATCGCTTCTTCGATGGCGGGGAGGTCGTCCTCGGTGAAGGCGCGGTTTTTTGGCGCGAAGTCGTAGTAGAAGCCATCGTCGGTCGATGGGCCGAATGTGATCTGCGTGCCGGGGAACAGCGCCTGCACCGCTTCGGCCAACACGTGCGCATAATCGTGGCGAACGAGTTCGAGCGCATCGGCCTCATCGCGCGCAGTGACAAGCGCGAGCGCGGCATCGCCTTCGAAAGGGCGGGTGATGTCGAAGAGTTCGCCGTCCACACGCGCGCCGATCGCGGCCTTGGCGAGGCCCGGGCCAATCGCAGCGGCAATGTCTGCCGGAGTGGTGCCGGGCGAAACCTCTCGCACGGAACCATCAGGCAGGGTGATCTTGAACATTTCGGACATGGACGCTCTCGCTGACAATCAGCGGGGCTTTGGCAGAATCCGCTGCTTGGCGGAAGGGCCAGTTACGCTTTCCGTGAAGCGTGCCGCTCCAGCCCCACTGCTAGCACCCAGCCCGCCGCCATGCACACGAAGGGCATGACCGGGTAGTGGAAGCGTGATTGGCCCGAGAAGACCATCGCAATTGCGCTGGGATAGAGCGCAATGCCATAGGGCAGCAGCCACCAGTCGATCACCCGTTCTCCCGCCGAACGGCGCTGGCGGATCATCAGCACAGCTGCCACTGCAAACAGCCCCAGCAGCGCGAAATACCAAAGCTGGTTGGCGGCGCGGAGCAGCGTGAAGGCCCAGGGCGCGGCGCGGTATCCGGCGGAATCAGTTTCATAGGCCCATTGGCCTTCGCCGTCCGGCCCCCAGAGCCGGAAGAGCTTCATCGGCATGAGTTTCATGAACTGCGCGGGGTGCGCCTTGATCCATTCCTTGCCAAGGCGGCTGGCCTCGGCATCGTATTCCATCTCGCTCAGCCCCTTGCGCGCGTCGAGCGTCTTGACCAGCGCGTCATCGGGCGTGAAGCCGCCGCGTGCGCTGTCATTGTTGCCCGTCAGCAGAGTGATGCCGCCATTGGTCGAGACCGGAATCCACGCGCCCATCGCGCTGTGGTTGCGGATCGTCCATGGCGCGACGACCAGTGCGGCGCAGGCGATGATGAACGCCCCCCGCGCGATCACGCCGGGGGTGCGGCGCACGATCTGATCATCGCGCAGTAGGCCGATCAGGCATACCAATGGCACCACCACCAGTGTCTGCGCCTTGACCAGCGTCGCGACGCCGAAAACGAACCCCGCAAACACTAGCCGCGCCGCGCCCTTGCGCGCGATTAGCAGCCAGCAGCCCGCAAGGAGTAGCGTCGTGTAGAACACCTCGGTAAGTGCGAGCGGCACGTAGAGGATCGAATTGGGATAGACTGCGAGGAGCAGGAGCGCGAGGCGCGCGCCGAGTTCGGAGCCAAACAGGCGGCGCGCAAGATCATAGGTGAGCCACGCCGCCACAACGGCACTAGCCAGGTTGAACAGACCCACCGTGACGATTGAGGTGCCCAGCGCCCGGAACGCGGCGCTGAGCGCGAGCGGCCAGCCCGGCGGCCAGTACGCGGTGGGAAGGCCATGGTTGCCGATATAGCCCAGCCCTTCGGCCAACATCGCGGCGCGCAAGTAGTACCAGTCGGCGTCGGAACTTGGCACGACATCAAGCAGGATCGCGGCGGCGCGCAAGGCCGCGAACAGCGAGAACAGCGCGATGAGAGCGCCCCGGCTGGTGGTGAACCAGCCTTGCGCGGCAAGGAAACGGGCCTTCATGGAAAGGTGTGCTAGCACAGGCTCTGTAAAGATAGCGTTTGTGATGCTTTGCCGTTCGGCGGCGTGGTGGCACAAGGGTGCCATGATCGAGCACTTCACGCTGCCTTCGGGCGAACGCATGGCCTATCGCTTCCAGCCGGGCGCGGGTCCGGTCTTCGTATTTCTGCCCGGTTACATGTCGGACATGGCGGGCGGCAAGGCGCAGGCGGTGATGGCATGGGCGCAGGCTGAAGGGCGGGCCTGTTTGCTGCTGGACTATACCGGATGCGGGCAGAGCGAGGGTGTGTTTGCCGAAAAGTCGCTGACCCTATGGCGCAATGAGGTGATCGCGCTGCTTGACGGGCTTGGCATCGGGCGCGCGGTGCTGTGCGGTTCGAGCATGGGCGGCTGGCTGATGCTTCTGCTGGCCGAAGCCTTGGCCGCGCGGGCGGCGGCGCTGGTCGGCCTCGCGCCTGCGCCCGACTTTACCGACTGGGGTTATGACGACGAGCAGAAGGCGCTGCTGGCGCGCGGGGAGACGTTGCTCCAGACAAATCCCTATGGCCCCGAGCCGACACCGACTTATGCGAAGTTCTGGGCCGAAGGTCAGCGTAGCTTGCTGCTGGCGCGGGAGATCGCGTTCGATGGCCCGGTGCGGCTGATCCATGGGCGGGCGGACCCCGATGTTCCCTGGGAGGTTTCCATCAAGCTCGCGGCGGCGCTGCGTTCAGCCGATGTGCAGGTGCTGCTGATCAAGGACGGGGACCACCGCCTCTCGCGTCCGGCGGACATTGCGCTGCTGCTGGGCACGCTTGCCGCGCTGGGCGAGGCATGAAGGACCCTTGATGCTGATCCTGCTTTCCGCCCTGTTTGCCGCCGGGCCGCTGTTGCCGGCAGAGGTCTGGCGTCAGGTTGGCCCCAATCCGCGGCCTTTCGAACCCTCTCCGCTGCCGATCCCGCGCCGCAAGCGCGCCACCGAAGTGCCGCCGCCGGTGCCCGGCGCGACCTCGCCCACGGGCGCAGCCGGGATTCCCGCAGCGCCCCGGCCAGCCGCCGCATCCAAGCTGACGCGCTACACGTTGTGCCTTGCTCAGGGCGAGAAGGATCTGGTGACGGGCATCGCCTCGGCCCGCGCGTGGCTGGCGGAAAGCAAGGCGGGGGCTGCACCCAATCTCGCGTGGGGTGCGGCAGCGCAATGTCTTGGGCAATTGCTGCTGCAGCAGGGCGATTTCCCCGGTGCGGAGGCTGCCTTTGCGGAAAGCGCAGAACAAGTTCCGGCTGCCGATGCCAGCGCCGCTGCCGCGCTGCAGGCGGCGGCTGGTAATGCCTCGCTGGCCGGCGGGCGCGCTGAAACTGCGCTTGTGTGGCTTGACAAGGCGCTTTCGGTCGCTCCCGCCAACGCCCCGACCGCTGACGATAACGCCGCGCGCGGTGCAGTGCAGATAAACCGGTCGCGCGCGCTCGTGGCGCTCGGCCATCTGTCCGAGGCCAGCAGCGCGCTGCAGGAAGCGCACCGGCTGGCACCGGACGACCCCGAAGG
>CANEVG010000329.1 GCA_947442095.1 Sphingomonadaceae bacterium | reverse complement strand
TCGGCATCGGCAAGGCGCAGGCTGACGCGATTGTCGAGGGCGTTGCGTTCGCGCTCTGCTATCAGATCGCGAACTGCCCTTCGGTTGATGAGCATGGCCTCGGCAATGTCCCGTTCGCGATGGGCGCGGCCGAGCTCGGCATAGGCAGCGGTGATGGCGACCGACAGCACCAACCGCGCTTGTGCGGCATCGATGGTAACGGCGCGCAGCTCGGATGTGGCAGCCGCGAGCGCGGCCCGGTTGCGGCCCCACAGATCGAAATCGTAGCCAACATTCAGCGCGCCCTGCCCGTAATCGATCCAGCCATTGGGAAGGAACTGCGCCGGAATTCCGAAACTGCCGCTTTGGCGGAACAGGCCACCAGTCGCCTCTGCGCCAATCACAGGCATTCGCGCCGCGTCGATGCGCTGTGCTTCCGCCTCGGCGCGGCGGATGCGCGCTACGGCCAGCGCAACCTGCGGCGCGTTGGCCAGCCCTTCTTCGATAAGGGCAGTCAGCTGCGGATCGCCCGCGCGTTGCCACCACTGATCGGGCGGCCACAGGTTTGCGCCACGTGGGGCAAAGGTCTGGCTGGCGGCCATCGCTTCGGCGGTTTGCAATGCTGGCCTGGCGCCGGTATCGGGAACCGTCGCGCAGGCGGAAAGAGTGAGGCAGGCCAGCGCAATGCCGCTCTTGGGCAGTGGCGCAGCCCGAGCGTTCATCCCGCAATCCCGCTTCCATGGGCCCGCAACAGGAAACCAAGGATCGCATCGCCAAAGGCATCGTTCTGATCGCCGACCACCATATGTGTGGCCTCGGCGATGTCGCTGTAATCCGCGTGCGGCACCAACTGCCGGAAATGCATAACCGACTCTGCGGAAATCAGATCGCTTGATCCACCGCGGATCAGGTGGACCGGAAGGGTCAGCCGCGACGCCGCCTCGGCCAGTTCGGTGCGTGCGATCAGGCTGGCCTCTTCTCCCTCGGCGCGGCGGCGGATAACGGAGTGGATGAAGGCCGGGTCCCAGTGCCAGTAATAGCGGCCATCGGGCTTTTGCCGGAGATAATGGGCCAGCCCTGACGAGGCCTTGCGGCTCGGGCGATGGGGGAGGTATTCGGCGATGACCCGAGCCGCATCCTCCGGCGAAGCGAAGCCTTCGCGGGCATGGGCCGCCATGAAGCCCACAATCCGCGCCACGCCGCCCTCCTCCATCTGCGGCGCGACATCGACCAGTGTGAGCGAGGCGAAGGTGCCGGGGGCAAGGACTCCCTCTGCCGTGATGCCCGAAAGACCGCCGAGCGACGCGCCAATAAGTGCAGGCTTGCGTTCAAACGATCCGGCGACGGCGATCAGATCCCGCGCGAAATCGGCAACATCATAGGCGCCATCCTCGGCCCAGTCGCTTTCGCCATGTCCTCGTAAATCGAGCGCAACGGCGCGGAAGCCATGGGCGGCCAACAGGGCGGACACGCGCTTCCAAGCGCGCTTGGTCTGCCCGCCGCCATGCGCGAGCAGAACCGGCATCCCGTTTTCCGGCCCATCAACAAGGGCGGCGAGAGCAAGGCCGGCATGCCCGGAGAGCGGGATCTGAGAATTGCGCACAGTTATATCATAATGTAAGATATCTTACGGTAAAGGGCTTTCTTTTGGTTTGAATGGGGCTAGCGTGCAGGTCATGGCGCAAGATCTTCACCCGCCGGCCTACATGACCGATACCGACGAGCTGATATTTCTCGTTGAAGAGGTGCCGCGCAAGCTGCGCCGCCTGTTCGATGCATCGACCGTCAGGTTTGGTCTGACCCGCACCCAATGGCGCGCACTGGCCTATATCTTCCGCACACCGGGCCTTACCCAGACTGAGCTGGCGAAGTGCCTTGAACTGGAACGCGCGAGTGTCGGCCATGTCATCGATCAGCTGGAAGCGGCGGACTATGTCGAACGACGCGCGATGGAGGGAAACCGCCGAGTCTGGACGCTGCACTTGCAGCCCAAGGCGATCCAGATCCTGCCCTCGTTGCGCGAAGAAGCGGAAGCCATCTACAGACGATTGTTCGTAGGCATTACAGCCAACGAGATTGCAACGCTGAAACGCCTGCTTGGGACAATGTCCACAAACTTGGAACCTTAGCGGGGAATTGAGCGCGCGGCCCGAGGCTCCACTGGTGGAACTTTGCGACGGGCTATCCTCGGGCGCAGCGAACTCATAGCCCCCCTTCGCCAATCTACCCAGACCCGGTCATGAGCAGGGTCGTTGCGCGATCCCGAAATCGGAATGGCGGCTTCCTGGCGAAGCAAGGCATTAAGCGCCGCTGCCGGGAATGACCGCCTCTGGCTCGGGAGCCGTCATCGCCCAGTTCGGGCCGCAAATGGCGGCTTTACCGCACTTCTGGAAAGTTCCTGCCATTCAGGAAACGACCCCAAATCGGTCCTTCAATCGTTTCACACTTTGGTCCCGACGGGGGCGTCATGCTAATCTCGACCATGATCGAGCAGCAGCGCGATGAATTTGGAAATTTAGTGGAATTCCACATCCAAGCAGACGAACATCATGGCTATGTCGCAATTGGAGGGCCTGCTTCATGCAATCGATGTTGAACGACACAGTGGCTGGTAATTGCGGACCGTGATTGGCGCCCCCTTGCTGTATCTGCATGGCCTACCTGGATCGTTTGCTTCCGAAATGGACATCGTGTTCGGCCCCGACAAACGCCCTGACGGTCTGGAACCGCTCAACCGCCTCGGGCCCCTTGGCGGCGGTCTGCCTTACGCTGACGCCCTGATCGATGCATTTGACGAAATGACACGAGCCCCTCGCCTCGCTGGCCATGTCCGTTTGGTAGCGTTTTCGCTTGGCTCGATGGCGGCCCTGAGGATTGCCGCTGCCCGTGCGGACCGGATTGCCTCGCTCGATCTGATTGCACCCGCTGCCCCGCTGCAGCTTGGCGATTTCCTCGACGCGATGGCGGGAAAGCCAGTCTTTGAGGCGGCACAGCAAGGTAAGTTCAGGCTTGGTCTTCTGGCTCGCATGCAGTCGGTAGCGCTGACAATCGCCCCAAGTCTGATTGCAAGGCAGTTGTTCGCCGCATCGTCGGATGCCGAGCGCAAGCTGATGGGTGCGCCAGAGCGGCGCTGCGCGTTCCTTGCCGGAATGAAGCAGGCGGTTCACCACCACCCGGCCGCTTACAAGGCAGAACTTCGCGCCTATGTGACCGATTGGTCTGCAATGCTTGCGGAGGTGAGGAGTCCGGTCCGCATTTGGCAGGGTACTGATGATAACTGGGCGCCCGCAGCCATGGCGCAGGCGCTAGCTTCAGCGCTTATGAGCCCGCCGGAAATCATCTTGGCCGAGGGTATGTCGCATTATGGGGTCCTTGTTCAGAGCCTGCCCAAAATCATCGCAGAACGGCGTGCGGAGTAATCGTCTCATCGCCGGCAATGGCAAGGCGTAGAGTGGTGCGAGATGAAATGATCACTCGGGGCGATGCTTTGCGAAAGCCGCCATTCCGCTGCCCACCCAAATCGACTCTCCCGCGGAGCGGGTTCGTGCGCTGGTCGGTAGCTGCCGCGATGCCGAGCATTAACCGAACGGCAGCTATGTCGTCGTCTCCGTCTTAAAGCAGTCATTCCGAAATCGGCCCAATCTCAGCCTTTCGCACACGTCCCAGCTACGCTGAAGCATGCGCACCTCGAGTTCTCCACGAAAGGCGCCTACTGAGATCGCGCTAAAAAGTTTGGCCGAGTCAAATCCGTAAAGCACTGTAAAATATATTTTTTTGAAATAACCTTTCCAGCATAGGTTCGGGTGAAAAGAGACAAAAGCCGATCAGATACCGATTTTGGTCGCCCCGGCAGTCTCCGGGGTTCGGTCGGCATCAGCAAAACGGCGCCGAGGCTTGGGGGTTTTCTGGCCCTGGAGGGCTCATCTCATTGGTTTGCAAAGAGATGTTGGCGGTGGAAGAGAGCCTGAAGGCGAACTCTCGACGAGCTCCTTTCAGACTACACGCCAGCTGGCTGGAACAGTTTCAATCGCGGCCTCCGCAATGCGCCGGAAAGGTGCAATTGCAGCGCTGCGCAACTTGGTGCTGGCGCATTTGAAAATAGTTGAATATTTTACCAAAGAATCAAACGGGGTGCTCTGATGCCCGAAGAAATTTTGACTATCCGCGAAGTCGCTGAGTTCCTCAAGGTCACTGAGTGTGTCATGGCTGTCCTAAGCGCGCCCTATTGCACGACCTATAGGACGTCCTGACACACCGGACGGCAGCAGCAAGCGCGGCTCACCGGACG
>CANEVG010000328.1 GCA_947442095.1 Sphingomonadaceae bacterium | reverse complement strand
CGTTTTTCACGGGCGACTAGCTGCAACGAAGACAGGCAGGCAGAGGGCCCAGTGCAAGTTTGCTCTGCCATCGAGAATGAAGCCTTTGCCTTACTATAGCCCGACTGGCGCGCGTTGGCGGGTTCTGCAACCTCACGCCCCCAGGCGCAGGCGGACAAAGGCGTTGGCGTCATCAAATTTGAACGTGTGGGCAAAGAAATTGTATAAAAATCCAATATAATCTTTAATATTTACTGTCTTTATGTCCAGATTAGCTAGGCCTTTTGGTTCAGAATTTGCCCCTATGGTTACGCTCGAATATTCGGCCCGACCAAAGTGAACGAGTGGCTTACCGTGCATCATAACTTCAATTCCTGAACCCGAGTTGACTGTAAATACGCAACTTGCGCCGGAAATACATGTGTGGATTGATGCATCGTCAATCCAAGTGGCAGTTGGACTGGCGTCGACCATGGCCTTTAACGGGAGCATCGCCCGTCGGTTTGCCGGGTGCCCCTTGACGACGAGACGCCGATCCGCCGTCGCTGCAAAGTCTAGCACGGCCTCAAGGGCAGTCTCTACCGAGACAGATGAATGATAATGGATCGTCTCGTCATGTGGAAGTTGACAAAGAAACAATAGATAATCTTTATATGGGATAAAATTTTTCAGATCAGGCTGAGAAAATAGGGAGATATTGGCATCGATTCGGCGCCTTAGGACATCATAAAATGCGATTGCTTCAGGCGAATAATCTGGTTCAACAGGCAAGAAAGATAGAGATGCACCCCATCCCTCAGGGTCCACCGTCATGAATTCAGGAATTGGCGAGTTCTTATAATAAAGGGCATTTGATCCCAATGGAAATTGCTTTTTTAATTTATGAGGAAAGTATACTCTGTCATAATTTTTAGCCATTTCTTGAAATTCTGGAACGGCCAATTGCCACAATGGCCGCTTTATAATATCCACAATATTGCCCTCATCTTGGTGAAAAGCGACGAGGTTATCGATAAAAGCCCCAAACAGACCAAGAACACTGTTCAATGCCGGTCCTTCTTCTGCCGGAACAGGCCCTTGCTTGAAGGAGCAATCGAGTCGCGGTCGGGCAATCAGCACGCGTTTCGTCACAATGGTCATTCCCGTCTGGAGCTCGTTGGCATGCTGCTGGCGCAGCCCTGCATCATTCAGATTGCCCACGCAGGGCAGCGACATCGCGGTAGAACGCGGTCGACGCCGCACGACATTCGGTCAGCGCCATCGGATAGACCTGAGCTAGACTGGCAAATCGCTTCCAGTGTTCAACCCGGCAGATCACCGGACTGTGCTTGAAGCGGTACATCTTTGACATATTCACGATTGCCAGAACCCGCCGCCCCATCAGCGTTGCCCAATAGGCGCCATGATAGGAATTGGTAATCACCAGTTCGGCCGACGCCAGGAATGCCAGAACCGATGCAATATCATTGCCGCTGTTGGTGCGGCGGGCAAAACCTTCATCGATCGGGATCGGGATGCGCTTGTGCTCGTAGATGACGATGTCTCTAGTCACTGGGGCCGGCCGTTCGAGCTCGGGCATCATACAACTGGCGCAAGGTACCCACCGGAGCGACGTACCGTAGTCGCGCACGCCCACCAGATCGAACGCGGCCATATAGTCGGGCCAGTTGCCGGCATAGGGCAGGACGAAGCCTCCTGTCCGGTCGACATGCTCCGACTCGCCGATGCCCCACGCAACCAGGCTCGACAGCTTCGAGCGGTACCGCGCCAGTCGTTCGAGATGTAAGTGAAATGTCTTTGCAACAAGGCCGCCACCACCGACGATCACATGTCCGTCAAGAGCGGCGAGATCCGTATCGATCACATCAAGGCTATTTGCATTCCCAAGGGGAAAATAGCGTGAAGGCGCACAGTACCAATCGCCAACGTTGGTCGGATCAGAGCGAAAGACGTTGCCTGCCATCTTCAGGCATCTCCCGTACTTGAGAATTCATAGATCGTTTGCCTGGCGTCAAATGGCACTTGACCGATCAGACGTAATCCAGTCGATGCCGCGAGATTGACGAGCTCCGCCGATGTCAGGGCATTGAACCACCCATGCGTCGCCCGATCCCGATCCTGATCGCGGTCTGCCGGATTATAGGTCAGGATGATTCGCGGCCATCGCTGCCGCAGAGCCGCAAAAACCTGCTCGGGTACATGTATATACTCAAGCACGCCCAGCAACGTTGCAACATCGGCTTCGACATCGGGACAATCGCCGGCGTTGAGGTCGCAGACGATCGTGCGCGCGTCGCGCGCCACAATATCGCAGGGAATATAGGCTGCTGCCGGATCGAGCCAGCGCTCCAGATCCATCTGGCCGCATCCGATATCGACAACCCGCCTGACCGGACCGACGAGACTGGCGACAACAGCCGCGCGCGATGACCAGTCACTCGAAAAATTGTCCAGAACGCGCCAGCGCGCAACGTCGGACGCGCCGGCTGCCTGCAGAGCTTCGGTCCTCTGCCGCCGCTTTGCCGGGTCGAGCCTGCGAAAATGCAAGGTCTCCTCCGGCCCCTCAGGCTCCGGTTCGGCGGATGCCTGGTTAGGCAGCGCCGCCGGCTCGACATTCAGATCTGCATCGATCTCGCGAATGCGCTGACGTCGACGCCCCAGCAGGGTCATGCTGGCCGGATCGTCGACATTGGCGCGCATTTCGCGGCTCGCCTGGAGATGTTCGATGATGTTGCCGGTGCGGGTGGGATAGGCCCGATCAAAGACGCGGCACATCTCTGGCGGCAGATACTCGATCCGGATTGCCGAAAGGGATATGTCAGCGCGATTGGCTTCGACAACATTGTGCAGAGAATGCTGATCCCAGGCTGTCGGGTTGCGGTCTTGATCCGCAATCCACTGATCCAGAAAGGCCATGGCCTTTTCTGTATCGTTCAGCAGCAGGGTGCCACTGATGATATTCCTCCTGTGGTGGCTAGCAACTGCAATATCACCTTCATAGCCACGCAGATAGGGCCATGGGTTGGCATGAACCACCGCATCGACGTCGACGTAGAGCAGCGGCCCGCGAAGTCGCTGACGAAACGACTTCAGGAGCGATGGCTTGCGGCGGACATTTTCCAGCCAGTCCCCTTCGGCGGAAATCGGTAGGATCTCGGCCGCCAGATCCAGTTTGGCAAGTGAGGCACGCAGCCGCCTGGCCTCCTGCTCATACCGTGTACCGGCCGAATAATACCCGACGATGATGCCTGGAGTTTCGTCCAGAGCTTCAGGAAACGCAGCAGCCAACTCATCCAGCCAGCGTCGATCAGATCCGTAACCCGTTCCCGAGCACATCTTGTGTAGTGAGGGAGCAAGCCGAAATTGACGGACAATGCGACGGGCGTCCAACGCAGAAAGCGGCCGATGATCAAAAGTCACATTCACATTGGGAAGCCCGACATGCTGGGTCGGATTCGCATGAAGTGAGAAGGATTTCACCATGTCGATAGTTGCGTCAGTATCGAATACAAGGTCTTCGTAACGAACCACAAGCAGATTGAGCGACTCGATTTTCCGTAAATTTCGGATGATGTCCCAGCAATAAACCAGCCCCGGATGACCCAAGCTTACGAAATCATTTTCCATCCTGTGCAGGGCATTGTCAAAACCGTAAACCGCATTTCTGCGGGACCAGTCTGCTTTCGTCGTCAAAAGCGTGCGCGGATCTCGAACGACAATGACTGCTCTTAGATCAAGGTCGTTGATCGCTAGACGCGCTAACTTCCCTATCACAAACAGCGCGTCGGGATCGAGTGTCAGAACCAGCGGACCATTGTCAAGATCGGGTCGTTTCAAAGGTCTTCGAACAGTTTGAAAGTTATTCACTTCCAGTTGTTCGGCAAGAAGATCATACAGGTGGTCGATCCCCGCCTCGCGGAAGCCGCATATCACAACATGTCTACGCGTGCCATCCGCAGAACTTGATTGCATCCTGTCCATCTCTTTGGCAATCTTTACCAGGGAAAATCTGCCGTAAATTCATGAACAAGGCAAGCGCCAGTCCCGCGTTGACGACATTAGCTGGACGCCTCGAAAGTCTGCTAGCGTGTAGCGGCCTCTCGAGGCGCCTGTTTAACTTGCTCTGGGCGCGCTGTTTGCCCTTCTGACGCTGTTTCCAATGTGGTCAGAGTTAGGTTGACGCACGGCTTGTTTTTCATGTTATTTTTCATGGAGAGCAGTGCCGTTTTTCCTAAGTCATTGAAAAAATGGTGGGCGCGGCAGGCGTTGAACCTGCGACCCCATGTTTTTTGGCAAGGCGGTTGAGCAATTG
>CANEVG010000327.1 GCA_947442095.1 Sphingomonadaceae bacterium | reverse complement strand
TGAAAGTGCCCCCAGCATAAGCTGCTGCGCCAATTCTTCAACCGGGGTGCCGGTGTTTAAACGCAGGGATTTTTTGTTACCGCGCAAAGATGCGCGGTTGATCGCGAGGCCGCAGCGCATAACCGGCGGCTGCGGGGGTTTTGGCCGAGGGTTTTGGCCGGGGATCTGGCGAGTGCGAAATCCCCGACCGAGCACTCAGGCCTTAGAAGCGCGCGGACGCTTGGGCGCGGGCTTGCGGCCGAGACCAATCTTCTTTGCCAGTTCACGGCGCTTTTCGGCATAGGCCGGAGCAACCATCGGATAGTCGGCTGGAAGATTCCAGCGCTGGCGATACTGATCTGGTGTCATGCTGTAACGCGTCATCAGGTGACGCTTGAGCATCTTGAGTTTCTTGCCATCTTCCAGGCACACGATGTGGTCGTTCTTGATGGAAGAACGGATTGAGACGGCAGGTTCTGGAAGCGGTTCTGCCACGGGCTGGCTCGGGTTAAGGCCAGCCAGCGCAGAATAGACATTGCTAATCAATACCGGCAAATCGCTAACAGCCACGCTGTTGTTGCTGACGTGCGCGGCGACGATATCTGATGTCAGGGTGATCAGTGTCTCGCGCATGTCGTTCTCGATTTCGCTCATTTCAGGCTTACTCTTGTTGTTGCTGACCGGTCATTGGTTATCGTAGATGATAGGTCAACTCGTATTAGTACGGATTATAGCTTTATGCAACCGGAATACAGCCAATTTGGAGAAAGGCAGTCGCAATTGGGAGAATCTCTAGATGTTAACACCGAACACATGGCGTTCATACGCAATGCTCAGTCGATCAACAGTTCCTGACTGAGCGCATCAATTCGATCTCCACTAGTTGTCCGATAATATCCTGGCCGCACTCCAATGGTCCGAAAGCCGTACGAAATATACAAAAGGCCTGCAGGATTATCCTTTCGCATCTCCAGGAACAGCCGCCGAATCCCGCGCGCTTTGGCATCTGCGATCACATTTGTTAGCAAGCTTGCACCTAGTCCCTTGCGCCGATGTTCTGGCGCTACAGCAAAGAGTAGCAGTTCCTCTTCGTCGAACAGGCCTCGAGTTAGTGCAAATCCGGCTGCCGCCTGATCGGCGCTGATCGGTACGTTGCCCTCGGTGTCGATAAGGTAATACCGGGTTCCTCCCAGTATTAACGAGTCCGCAACCTGCCGGCGATTCCACGCCTCACCGTATTCAGGCGCAAAGGCACGCACCATGACCTCCATGATGCGGTCGACATCATCATCGGTTGTTGGGCCGAATTCGCTCAAGCGCTGCGCCTTCCTCCAGCAGTTGTCATCAGGCGGCAGGCAGGCGCGCATCCGGTGCGCGGCCATAGCGGGGCAGCGGGTCGGGCCGCAGCGCGTTTGCGGCGAGGCAAGCAAACGCGCGTGCATCCGGCCACAGTGGCACGGTGATCAGCACTTTCCCGCGGCGGCGGCCAAGAAGGGCTTCGGCCTGGCTACCGGCCAGGCAATCGGCTAGCGATTCCGCTGCCACCTGATCGGGTGAGAGCGAGGCGGCCTTAGCAAAGGCTCTGCCGTCCGCATCGAAAGGCTGGAAAAACCATTCGCCGTGCCCGCCGGTCATCACCACGTCGATCGCCGTGCCCGGATGTGCGGCCTGCGCCATGGCTGCAACCAGCGCGAGGCTGGAATAACCCGCCAGCGGTGCCGCCCAGGCAAGCGACAGCGCGCGCGCTGCGGCAAGGCCGACCCGGATGCCGGTGAAGCTGCCTGGCCCGGTATTGACCGCGATCAGGTCGGCCCGGCCCTTGTCCGGAAGGGCCGCAATCATCGGCACGAGTTGTTCGGCGTGGCCGCGCCCCAGCATAGCATAGGCGCCTGCGACAAGATCGTCGCCATCGAACAGCCCCACCGAACAGGCTTCCGTCGCGCTATCGATCACCAGCCTGCGCAAGCTGCCGCCTCAGACGGTTGTGTTGAACGTGGCGAAATCGGGCCGGGGGCTGCGAGCGAAGATTGAGGCCGGATCGCCATAGCCGAGCGTCGAGATGAAGTTCGAGCGCACCCGCGTGCCTGCAAAAAACGCTGCATCCACGGCGGCGTTGTCGAAGCCGGACATGGGGCCGGTATCCAGCCCGAGCATGCGGGCGGCAATGATGAGATAGGCGCCCTGCAGGGTGGAATTGCGCATGGCCGAAGCCTCGCGCAGCGCTTCGTTTCCGGCAAACCAGCTCTTCGCGTCGGCATGCGGGAACAGCCAGGGCAACTGCTCGTGGAAATCGAGATCCATGCCGATGATCACGCTGACGGGCGCGGCGCGGATCTTGGGGGCGTTGGTGCCGCTGGTGCAGCCGGCCAGTTTGTCCTTCGCCTCGGCGCTCGTGCACCACACCAGCCGGGCGGGCATCTGGTTGGCCGAAGTCGGGCCCATCTTCATGAGGTCCCAGACCGCCTGGAGTTGCGCCTCGCTGACCTGCTGGTCGAGATAGCCGTTATAGCTGCGCGCGGTGCGGAACACCTGATCGAGCGCGGCGTCGTCTAGCGGGTGAGACATGGCAGTACCTTGCACAGGATCAGGGCAAACAGGATCAGGCCGCGCGCACTTCGCTGACTTCAGGCACGTAATGCTTGAGCAGCGATTCAATGCCGTTCTTGAGCGTGGCGGTGGAGGACGGGCAGCCCGAGCAGGCCCCTTGCATTTTCAGATAGACCACCCCCTCACGGAAACCACGGTAGATGATGTCGCCGCCATCGTTGGCAACGGCGGGGCGCACGCGGGTCTCGATCAGGTCCTTGATCTGCTCCACGATCTCCGCATCGGCGGGGTCATCGCCGTGGTGGACGTCCTCTTCTTCTTCGCCCGGCACCACGAAATCCGCACCGGCGGCGGTGAACAGGGGAGCCTGCGAAACGAAATGATCAAGCAGCAGCGCCAAGATCTGCGGCCGTGCCTCGGCCCAGCGCGCACCGGGTGCGATCGTCACCGCAATGAAGTCCCGCCCAAACAGCACGCCCGAAACATCGCCGAGCGCAAACAACGCCTCGGCAAGCGGAGACGCAGCCGCGGCTTCGGGCGACGTGAATTCGCGCGTCCCGCTGGGCATCACGATCTCGCCGGGTAGAAACTTCAGCGTGGCGGGGTTGGGCGTGGTTTCGGTTTCGATGAACATGCCCTTGCATGTAGGCCACATGGATAGAGGGTCAAGGGGGCCTAGTGAATCCGGGGTCCAAAGAGTGATTGGGGCAGATCAGGCTGAAAGGGAAACAAGGTGCCCTGATGCGGGCACCGGTGCGCCTGCAGCCTGTGCCCCATAGACTGCTGCGGTACCCGATAGCGCGGATGAATTGCGAGCCTTGTGCAGCGCTTCCATCGTTTCAGGCTGGCGTGCCTCTGGCGAGAAGTGGTTCTTTGCAGCCCCGGCCTTGCCGGCTTTGCTGTGGTCGTTGATCCCGAACGGGCCTGCCGAAGGGTTGGCCGGATCGATATTGCGCTTGGCCCGGTCCACCTCCGAACAGTTGCGGCAGCTGTAGCCGTTCACTGTAACCGGAGAGGAATAGTCGCCGCTTATCGCCATGGGCACTAGTGTAGCGAACAGCGCTTAGCCGGGAATTGTCGTTGATCTGCGGGAGATTGCGTAAGCGCACGGTTTGGTGGTTGCAGGTTTCAACGCCGGTGAGCCGTTTTCTGTGCCGGCGAGATGGTTCTTGGCTGGCGAGATTGGGCCTGCCGCCTTATAAGGGTTCGCATGAGCATGACCGCCGCCGGCTTTGGCCGAATCGCCCTATCCTTCACCCTCATTACTGCGGCGTTGCCCGCCTGCGCCCAGGCGCCTGCCAGCCCGGCGGCTGCCCCCACGGCTGACATTCTGCCCGTGCCCCTCAATCCGGTGGTGCCCGCCGCGCAGCGCCAGTGCACGGCCACGACCGCTTCCGGCCTTGGAACCCGCGTGCTGAAGGAAGCAAGGGCCGCAAAGCCGGGGACGGGCGACTATGTGCTGGTGAATTACATCGGCTACCTTGCTGCAAGTGGCACCGTGTTCGATCAGAACGTGACGCAGGCTTTCGCCACCGGCGCCGTTATCAAGGGCTTTTCCGAAGGGCTGCTGCTGATGACCAAGGGCAGCGTGTGGCGCTTCTGCATTCCCGCCGCGCTGGGCTATGGCGCGCAGGGCACCGGGCCGATCCCGGCGAATTCCGATCTCGTGTTCCAGGTCGAACTTGTCGATTTCAAGACTGCGGCAGAAGTTAACGCCATGCGCTCGCAGGCGGAGAAGAGTGCAGGCTCAGGGCCAGACCGGCCATAGCGC
>CANEVG010000326.1 GCA_947442095.1 Sphingomonadaceae bacterium | reverse complement strand
TGCAGACCGTGACCGTGGTCGGTCCGGGCGACGGAGCATGAGCGTGCGGTCTATCCTGTCAGCGGCCCTCCTCGGGAGCGCGTTGATCTCTGTCCCGGCCTTCGCGCAGCATCAAGGGCATGTGATGCCCGCGCCAGCGCCAGAGCCGACACCTGCTCCGGCTCCCGGCGATCCCCATGCCGGGCAAGGCATGCCGGCGGCGCCAACCGCGCCTGATCCTGCCGATCAGCACGCGGGGCACGTCATGCCTGAGCAGTCTGCGACTCCTGAGCCAATCGACCCTCACGCAGGACATGACATGACGGGTGAGGCGGCTGCACCTGCCGATCCGATGGCTGGCATGGACCACAGCACCATGGATCATGGCATGATGGACGACGCAGCGTCGGCATCTCCTGGACCTGACATGGAAACCCCGCCGCCACCTGAGGCCGGAAGCGGTCCACCGCGCGCTGCCGATGCCATTTGGGGTGCCGACGCGATGCGGGCCTCGCGCGAGGATCTGCAACGTACCCATGGCGATTTCCCGGTCTTCTGGTTTCAGGGAGATCGTTTCGAGACGCAGGTGCGCGACGGCCGCGAGGGCTATCTGTGGGATCTTCAGGGCTATTATGGTGGCCCGACGAGCCGGCTGTGGTTCAAGAGCGAAGGTGAAGGCACGTTCGGCGAACCGATTGAACAAGCCGAGGTTCAGGCGCTCTACGCGCGGGCCATTGCGCCCTTCTGGGATCTGCAGGCGGGCGTGCGGCAAGACCTCGGCGGACCCGACACCACACATGCAGTGATCGGCGTGCAAGGGCTTTCGCCCTATATGTTCGAAGTCGACGCCGCATTGTTTCTTTCACAGCGCGGCGATCTCACGGCGCGGATTGAGGGCGAGGTCGACCAGCGGATCACGCAGCGTCTGATCGTGCAACCGCGCGCCGAGGTGAACTTGTCGGCGCAGGACATTCCGCGCCTCGGCATCGGTTCAGGGATCGACTCGGTCGAGGTCGGCGTGCGGCTGCGCTACGAATTCATCCGCGAGTTTGCCCCCTATATCGGCATCGAACAAAGCTGGCGCCTCGGCGGCAGCGCCGATTACGCCCGCGCACGAGGCGAGGATCCCAGCGTTACCAACTATCTCGTCGGCATCCGTTTCTGGTTTTGAAGTAAAGGAATACCCCATGAAATTCGCATCTCTCCTCGCCGCAATTGCCATGATCGCTGCGCCGCTTGCGGCCCCGTCGATCGCGCTTGCTCATACGCGCGTCGTGGCCTCGACTCCTGCTGAGGGCGCAACCGTTGCGCGCCCGCGGGCGGTGACCCTCACATTCAGCGAAGCTCTGTTGCCGCCGACCGCCGCCGCCAGCATCGTTATGACCGCGATGCCCGGGATGGCGAACCACGGCGAGATGGTGATCCGCAATTTCACGACGGCCTGGAGCAATGGCAACAAGACCATGACGCTCACCCTGCGACAGCCGCTGCGCGCCGGAACCTATGAGGTGCGCTGGCAGGCCGCCGGAGCCGATGGGCATCGCATGAACGGCACCGTCAACTTCATCGTCAGCTGACAACAGCGTGGGGAGTCTGGCCGAGCAGGGGTTGCGATTTGCGCATTATGGCGCGCTGCTTTGCCTGTTCGGTTGGACGGCGTTCCGGTTGCTGAAGCTGCGGCACATGGAGTGGGTGTCGCAGGATGAGGGCAGGGCTGCTCTGACCCTCGTCGCGATTTCTGCGCCGCTGTTAGCAGTCGCGCTGATGCTGGTGTCGATTGCAGCAATGATGGGCGCGCCGATTACCTCGCTCGACTGGCCGATGATCGAAGCGATGATCATTGGCACCGAAATGGGCATGGCGTTTCTAATGCGCCTTGCGCTGCTGATTGCCGGCCTTTGCGCGCTGCTTGCGAGCCGAGCAGGAAGGCAAGGCACTCTGATTGCGGCCATGTGCTTCGCTGGCGCATTGCTGACGCTCAGCTGGAGCGGCCATGCGGCTGCGACTGAAGCCGGATTAGGCCTGTTCCACCGATTGAACAATGCCGTCCATCTGCTGGCGACCAGCCTGTGGCTGGGTGCCATTTGCTGGTTTCTGTTCCTGACACTTAAAGCCCATCGGCAGCCCGATCTCATCCCTGCTTTGCCGCTGCTTCGCGTGATGCACGGGTTCGCGCCGTTGGGCGTCGGCCTGGTTGCTGCAGCTGCTCTGACGGGCGTGATCAACGCGCAGTTGATCTTTGGACTGGAGAACAGCGTCTCGGTTTTGACCACGCCTTATGGGATCTTGCTGATCGCCAAAGTCCTGTCGGTTGGAATGATGCTGGCGTTCGGCGCGCACAACGCCCGGATCGGACGACGGGCGGCCCTGAAAGGCGAGAGCGACAAATCGGAGTCCTCAATCACTTTATCGCGCCTTCGTAGAAGCCTGGCAGGCGAGTTGATGATGGCGGTCGGAGTGATTGGACTGGTTGCCGTGCTGGGCATGTTGTCTCCGATGACGATGTAACCAAGAAACTGATCGAGGGAGGAAGAGACGATGATCGAGGGTAAAATGATGCAGCTGACAGGGCGACGTGCTGCGTCTCTCGTTGGCATTGCAGCGATCGGACTAAGTCTGACGGCTGCGCATCCGGTGCCGCATGACGGGCCGCGACCGCCCGCTTCGGCAAATCCGGAAGCGCCGGTCGATGCGGCAACACCCGTTGGCACCGTTATGGCCTTCCACGCCGCACTTGCCAGCGGCGATACGGACGCCGCGCTGACATACCTCGCCGAAGACGTCGTTATTTTTGAATCTGGCGGCGTTGAAAACAGCCGCGCCGAATATGCCAGCCATCATCTGGAAGCCGATGCTGCCTTCAGCGCCGCAGTGCCTCGAGCCCTAGTCAGCCGCACGCATGGTATGCAAAGCGATATGGCCTGGGTCATGAGTGTCGAAACGGTGACCGGAACGTACCGCACGCGTGCGATCAACAGCCGGTCGGTCGAGACGATGATGCTCCGGCAAGTGAATGGGCAATGGCGTATCGTACACATTCACTGGTCGTCGGCCGATATATCCTGAACTGACCTTCGTTTCACATCGGGCAGGAAATCTGAGGTCTCGAGCGAGATGACCCATAGTGGATTAATGGGTGCGGAGAGCACGAATACGCGCTTGTAGCGGCAGCGATCTTGCCCGCTGGTTATTGAAGACATTGGAAAAATTTGGGTGATCCTGATTATTGGTGATAATGCGGCCGGGGAGAAGATGATAAAGGTCGCGTAGCCTATGATCGAAGTGCGTCAGCTCAGGTTTGCTGTTGCGACAGCCGATGCCCAGAATTTCTCACGTGCTGCAGAAGCAATGCGGATCAAGCAATCGACCTTGAGCAGACGGATCGCCGCCTTGGAAGCCCGCCTCGGGATCAAGCTCTTCGAACGCAGCACACGCGGCGCAATACCAACTGAGCAGGGCAAGGCGTTCCTCAGCGTTGCCCGGCGCATTCTCACCGACATTGACAATCTTCAGACGACAGCCCGCGCCGTCAGCTATGGCGAGGAGGGCAGAATCGCGGTCGGGTTTTCGGCGTCGCTGATGGCCGGCAACATGCGCGCGACCATTGGCGAATATATGCGGCGTCACCCCGACATTCAGTTTGACGGGATCGAAGCCGATCCCGAGCGGATGCTCAGCGATCTGAAAGCCCGGATCATCGACGTCGCGCTGATGCCGTCGGATGCGCACGACGCCGGCATTTCGCGGCGCTCGGCATGGTCGGAGCGATTGCTTGTCGCTTTTCCGAAAGACCATCAACTGGCCAAGTCAGATCGGCTTCACTGGAGTGATTTTCGCCGACAGGTCTTTGTATTGCCCAGCCAAGGTGTGGGCTCTGCGATGGCCCGAATTCTGCAACGTCGCTTATCGGATCAGGGCTATCGTGCGAACCTAATCATGCAAGACACGAGCCTCGAAAGTGTTTTGAGCACGGTCCCGTTCGGGCGATACATCACGCTGGCCACTGAAGCGTCGATCGGCGTGCATTGGCCAGAACTGACCTTCGCGGAAATTATCGATCAAGGCGGTGCTGCGCGGCTCGATTATGCGTTCTACTGGCGTGAAGATAATGACAATCCGGCTCTGAAGCGTTTCTTCGAACTGATTAGCGAACGCTACCCGGCCTGACCCGAGCGCCGCAATTTCGCGAAGGACCGGTCGGTCGCGATGAAGCGCTCGATCATCGGCGGGATCAGCCGCTCGGGTGTGGGAGCATCTTTGGTATCGCCGCCGTTGATCGCCAAGCCATAGGCAAGCAGTTCGCGGTGGAGACGGGACGAG
>CANEVG010000325.1 GCA_947442095.1 Sphingomonadaceae bacterium | reverse complement strand
GAGCAGCATGCCGATAAGGCGCAACCGCTTGGTGCGGATCTGCCTCGCGCGTTTGGTCGTGGTTTCAGCGCCCACTGGCGGCTTGAAGGGATCGGCTTCAGCCATGGGCCGCCGCCTTTTCTGCAAGAGCGCGCTCAGGCGGCACATCCTCCAGCAGGTTCGCCCGCGCCCGTTCCAGCAGCGCCAGCAACAAGGCACGCTCGGCCTCGGCAAAGCCCTGCAACGCCTCATCGAACACGTCGTTGGCACAGGCGAGCAGCTCGTCGAGGAGCGGTGTGGCGCCATCAGTCAGAAACAGGCGCCACGCGCGCCGGTCGGCGGGATCGGCGCGGCGCTCGACCATGCCCGCTTTTTCCAGCCGGTCGATCATCCGGCCAGCAGTGATCGCCTCCACTTCCAGCCACTGCGCCAGCGCACCCTGGTTGATCCCCGGTGTGCGGCGAAGGGTCGCCAGCATGCGCCATTGCGGGCCGGTCACGCCGAAACGGCGGCTGACGACATCGAAGCGCTTGCGCAGGAGGCGGCTTACGTCCGAGGTCAGGAAAGCAATATTGTTCTGCATAGCCTAGATGATAATAACTATGCTTATTATAGTCAATGCAGGCCGAAAGGGCAATGACGACCCGCCTGCCTTGGCGACGTTCCTTTCGACAAAACCGTTCCTGCCCGCTAAACCCCGAGGCGGGTAGAGGAACAACGGGATGGATGCGGCAACGCAAACAATGGAGCCGGCTGGGCGCAAGGCCAGCCTGTCGTCACGGCTGACAAAACGGGCCCTTCTGGCATTTTACCGGATGCAGGGCTGGAAAGCGACCGGCACGCCTCCGCCCGGCGGGCGCTATGTCATCATCGCCGCGCCGCACACTTCGAACTGGGATTTTGTGTACTTCCTCGGCCTCGTCAACGAGCTGGGGATCGACGCGAACTTCATGGCCAAGGACAGCTTGTTCCGCTGGCCGCTCGGCGGCTTCATGCGGGATATGGGCGGCATTTCGATTGATCGTTCGGCCCGCAAGAACGTGGTCGATGCGATGATCGGCGAATTTGCCCGGCGTGACCGATTCGCGCTGACGATCGCGCCCGAAGGCACGCGCAGCGCCGTGCAGCAGTGGCGCACGGGTTTCTATCATATCGCACTCGGCGCAGGCGTACCGCTGGTGATTGGCATGATGGACTACGGCAAGCGGACCGGCGGGCTCGGCCCCTCGATCATGCCCACCGGCGATTACAAGGCTGACATGCAGCAGGTCGCCGAGATCTACCGCAGCGTGACCCCGCGCCACCCGGAACGCGGGATCAAGGACTTTACTGGAATGTTCAATGCCTGAATCTGCAATGACCCTAACGCTTCTGATCAATGCCGCTGCGCTCGCCGCGGCGATGGCACTGTTTGCCTGGACGGCCGCGCGGATCGGCGATGTGAGCTTTATCGATGCGGTGTGGGGCGCGGCGATGGCCGCCCTTGCCGCGCTTTCGTGGGCGCAGCTGGGAGAAAGCGGCCCCCGCGCCAGCCTGATCGCGGCCATGGCGGTGATCTGGGGCGCACGGCTCGGCTGGCATCTCTATACCCGCTGGCGCGCGCATGGCGAGGATGCGCGCTATGCGAAAATGCTGGGCAAGTTGCGGCGCGAGGGCAAATACGGCGCGGCGGCAGCGCGGGTGTTCGCCGTGCAGGCCGTGCTGCTTTACGTGACCTGCCTGCCCGCACAGCTCGGTGTGCTCGCCAGCGGGGATGCGGGTATCGGCCCGCTGGCCTTGGCTGGCGGCGCGCTATGGCTGATCGGCTTCGGCTTTGAAGCCATCGGCGACCACCAGCTCAACCGCTTCCGCGCCGATCCGGCCAACAAGGGCGCCGTGCTCAACACCGGCCTGTGGCGCTACACGCGCCATCCCAACTATTTCGGCGATGCCTGCGTGTGGTGGGGCATCTGGCTGGCCGCAGCGGAAGCGGGCTGGCTGGTGGCGCTGGCCTCGCTGCCGGGGCCGCTGTTCCTCACTTTCACGCTCACCCGCTGGTCGGGCAAACCCCTGCTCGAGAAGGGCCTCACCGCGCGTCGCCCGGGCTATGCCGAGTATGTGCGCCGCACATCAGGCTTCATTCCCTGGCCCCCAAAACCCTGATTTTGAACGAAGTCCTGACCCGGCACGGATCGCTGACCCCGGACCGCACCGAACGCGTTCTGGGATGGCTTTCGCTCGCGCTGCTGGCAGCTGCGCTGGCGGCTTTGGCGCGTGGCTATGGCCGTTGGGCAATGGTCGACCTTGCGATCTGGCTGCATCTGGCCACTGTGCTGGTCGCGCTGGCGCTCACACCCCTCATGCTCTGGCAACCGCGCGGCACCCGCCGCCATCGCCGCCTCGGCTATGTCTGGGTTACCGCCATGGCCATCTCGGCGCTGAACAGTTTCTGGATCACCGATACCAACCCCGGCCACTTCAGCGCGATCCACCTGCTTTCGGCCTTTACGGCGTTGCAGGCCCCGCGCGTCGTGCTAACGGCCCGCGCAAAGGATCATGCTCGCCACCGAAAGTCAGTCCGCGCGCTGGTGATCGGCGGACTGCTGACGGCCGGTGCACTCACGTTCCCCTTTCACCGCTTGCTGGGGCGCTGGCTGCTCGGGTAAGCTATCAATTCTCAATGCCCAGCACGCGGGTCTCCTGCGGCACATCAAGCTGCGCGGCGCTGCGGAAATACCCTTCCAGTGCCTCGATATCGGTAGGCCCGGTCACCGCATCACGCCCGCCGGTGAACACCGAAAAGCCATCACCGCCCAGCGCGAGGAAGCCGTTCATCGTCACGCGGTAGCGCGCGTCAGGATCGAGCGCCTTGCCGGCCAGCGTGATCGACACGATGCGCTGCCCAACCGGCCCGCCGCGATCGAACCGGTAGACCAGACCTGCAGACGGCGCGAGCGCCTGCTCAGGTCCCACATCGTCAAACCCCTGCTCGAGCACCGCCTTGATCTCGGCTCCGGTCATGGTCTCGGTCACCAGCGCACTGCCAAATGGCTGCGCCAGATAGATATCGCCGAACGTTACCCCGCCGTCTGCCGCAGGCACGATCGGCGCGCGAATGCCGAAGGGGTTCATGAAGGCGATCTCCGCCCCGGCTCCGCGCGTGGCGGCCAGCTGCGCATCTGCAATCAGATTGCCAAGCGGTCCGCCGCTATTGCTGGTCGCGCCTTCGCCCTTGCCCGCCGGGCCGGAAAGCTTGCCGACCGGGCGCATGGCAAAGACTTTCGCGGCATCGACATAGCGCTGCACATATTCGGCCAGATCCGCGCGCGGGGCATATTGCGGGAAAAGCGGGCTCGCCGTGACCGGCCCCCGCGCCGACGTGAACGGCACCGACTGCACGATATGGTTGCGCGCGCGGCGTGCGATCACGCGGTGCGCCGCCGGATCGATGCTCAGCGTTATCTCGGTCAGTTCCTTGCCGTATTGCCCGGCGCTGGTGAGGAGCACCGGGCGGGCTGGATCGGTGCTGGGCACGTCACAGATGTAATCGGCATGGGTGTGGCCTGAAACGACGACATCCACCCCGGAAACCAGACGGGCCATGATGGGCAGGATTGCGCCCGCAAGGCCGTTGCAGCCATTGGGGTGCGGCGCGCCCGTGGTCCGGCCGCCTTCATGGATAAGCACGACTATTGCATCCGCACCCTGCGCCTTGAGGCGCGGCACTTCGGCATTGATCGTCTCCGCCTCATCCGCAAAAGTCAGACCTGCAATGCCCGATGGCGTGACCAGCAGCGGCGTGCCGCTCAGTGTCAGGCCGATCACCCCGATGCGCACTGCCCGCGCGCCCTCGCCAAAGGTGCGGATCGCGCTGGCTGGAAACAGCGTGCCGCCCGATGGGTCACGCGTACTGGCCGCAAGGTAACGGAACCGCGCCCCGGCAAAGCGTTCAAGCTGGCAGGGCTCGCGCAGCGTCAGCTTCGCACAGCCACCGGATTGCAGACGCAGCAGTTCGTGCTGTCCGCGATCGAACTCGTGGTTGCCCACCGCGTTGTAATCGAGCCCGAGCCGGTTCATCGCTTCCACGGTCGGCTCATCGAGAAACAGCGAGGAGGCGAGCGGCGAGGCGCTGGTGAGGTCCCCCGCCGACACGGTCAGCGAATACAGGTGCCGCGCGCGCAAGCCATCGAGCGCGCTTGCCAGCCACGCTGCGCCGCCCGCTGGCACCTGCACTGTGCCGCCCTGTCCGTCGGGCGCTGCAACGGCCTGGCGCGGCGGCTCGAGATTGCCGTGAAAATCGTTGAAGGCAAGCACGGCCACCTCGACCGGAGCCAGGACTGGCGCTGCG
>CANEVG010000324.1 GCA_947442095.1 Sphingomonadaceae bacterium | reverse complement strand
TTGGTTACAGGCCGTACCCTGCGCCCGGCGCAGGTTGCAGCAAATCCCTGCCGCAGATTACGAAGAGGACCCTGCGCTTGCCACAGGGCAACAAAGAACCAGCGTCTTCAGGAGTGCGCTCATGCTGACCAGTGTAACGGCCATCGCGTGGTCGGTAGGCAGGCCGCCAAACAGCAAAGCCTGCCATCCGGATTTTGCCGAATACTGGCGCGCGATGCTTATGAGGTTTTCTAAGTCTGTCCAGCTCGCGAACGCAATTTCCGGATCTGCGCAGAAGAACCGCCGGGCCGAACGCAAAGGCCAGACTTACTATTCATCAAGAAGGTCGAAAATGTAGCCCATGGCCCAGACGGTGCGGATAGGCGCTTCCACTCCCTGCTTTACCAGACTGCGGCGCAATCGGCCGATCCAGGCGTGCGTGGTCTGCTCCCGCACCGAGCCTTCGCTCTTGCCGAGCAACTGGATGATCTTGGGCAGCGAAAGCAGTCGGTTGCGATTGGCGAGCAACATTGACAGCAGCTCGAACTCGCTCGGCGTGAGATCGATGGCGCGGCCTTGCCACCGGATGTTGCGGCTCTGCCGGTTGATTGTGTAGTCTCCGATCGTCTCCAGCAGATCTTCGGCTTGGGTGCGGTTGTACTCACGCAGGCGCTCGACCAGCGCGCGCGGCGTTAGCGGTCCGGGCAGATAGTCGTCCGCTCCGGCCTTGAGCGCCTTGCAGCGCGCTTCCTTGGATTGATCTTCGATAACCAATGTCACCCACATCTTGATGTTCGCGGACTGGCGAACGACCTTGCAAAGATCGTGCGCCAGAATTCTGGGTCGGATCGATTCGACAAAACACCATGTCGGCCGCTGGATCTCGCCAATCAGGCCTGATTCCCCGATCGCGGCGACCTCCAGATTGGGAAAGGTCTCCCTCATTGCCGAGAACAGATCCGTTCGTTGCCGCAGAACGGCGATAACCTCGAGTTTCCCCATCCCGATCGCCCCCAAACACAAACAATCGCCGCGCTATGTCGGGCTTCGATTGCATAAGAGTGACAACTTCCGGACGGTCGATGCGGTCAGTGTGACACGCTGCTGCTCACGCGGCAGGCACCCTGATAGACATTTTCCAAATCAAGGCTGGCGGCATCTGCGGCGCGCGTCATGAACAGTTGCGCGGTACCCTTGCGAGAACCAATCTCGCTGATGATGAACAAACGCACCAGACTGGTTCCCGGTATTTCGCCAATCATCTCGACCCGCTCGGGCCAGAGATCGACGACGCGGCGAAACGGCATCTGCATGTCGGCAGCCAGCTTGCCAGGATCGTCAAGAATGCGCGTGGCCGGATCGACCGGCTCGGGATCATCGGTCGGGCTGGGCGTCGGCGTGTAACGGGCTGGACGGGCGGGAAGGAACAGCGCGAAAGGGAAAGCGCCTTCGTAGCGCACTTCGCTCGCGTCCTGCATCTTGTGGGGATCGAGATCGACGGCCCGCCCCATGATGCAGTCGAGCCTGCGGTTCCCCGCTGCCGGCGCGGTTGGGCGCGGGCGCGCATCGGCTTCAGTTGCCTGCGTGATGAAGACCAAGGCCGTAGCGAGGAGAATCGATATGTTTCGCATGACACGTTCTGTGCGGATGCGCCGTGACAGTTTCGAGAAACGACGCGGCCGGATCAGGCCTTGACGATCTCGCGCGCGGGAACTCCGCCGACCACAGCGCCCGGTGCAACATCGCGGCTGACCACGGCCCCGGCAACGACCACCGCGCCGCGCCCGATTGTGACCCCGCCGGTGATGATCGCCCCAGCCGCGATCCACACTTCGTCTTCCACCACGATCGGCCGCACGATGTCGCCTCGGCCCTTGCCCGGCTCGTAGACCAGTCCGTGGCTGACCGTTTCGAAGCTGACATTGGGTCCGATCTGCACATTGCGCCCGATAGTCACCGGGGCAGAGGGCACCCCGAAACGGATATTGGTGTTAAGAAAGCTGCCGGAACCGATTGCAATATTGCGGGCACCACCCAGCGGCCGGATGGTCAGCGGCCCCCAGATCATGCAGCGATCCTTGATCCGCATCCCCGCCAATGCACACAGAACGTGCCGAAACCGGTCAGCCAGCCGCGAACGCGGCAGATTGTTAGCAATTGTCAGAAAGATAGTCTCGCGCACGTCATCAGCCTGACACAATGAATCGATCAACGGGCTTGCAGTCTCTCCAGACAGGCCTTCCGAGCGAATCGATGAAGCTTTGTTACCTCATGGGGCTTGCCCTAGCGTTGCTCCTGCCTGCCGAAGCTTCGGGGCAATCGCCGTTCGACCGGGCCCCGGCCGGGCCGCTCTGGCGCGCCGATGTTGCAGGTTCGCGTCAGCGTGCAGGCATCGAGCCTGCCGGTATCCGCCTCGGCGGGCTGGATGTCCAAGCAGCCGTTTCGGAAACAGCCGCCGGTGACAGCAATGTCCAACGCACCGCGGCCGGTTCGCAAGGCGACGCCTTCGTAATCGTGGCACCGCAAGTCAGCGCGACCAGCGTGAGCGCCAACCGGCGCATCGTGCTGCAGGCGCGCGCAGCGGCTTACCGATATGCCCGTCTCACCTCGCAGAACCGCGAAACATACGCGCTGTCGGGCGATGTCGAATTCCGGGTCACGCGCAGCACCATGCTGGCAGTACGGGCCTCGCAGCGCCAGTCTTTTGAACCCTTTGCGTCATCGACGGCATCCGAAACCGTGGGCAGTCCTGCACGCTACAATGCCTTGCGCGGCGAACTTGGCAGCCGGACCGAAACCGGAAACCTGCGGGTCAACACATTGGTCTCCCTCGAACGGCGCGAATATGCGGCCATCGTCGATCTGCGGGGGTTCACCGCCGACCAGAGCTTCCGCGATACCCGCACACTGAACCTGTCCATCAATGGTGAAGTGGCCACGCAAACCTTTTTGACGCCGGTATTTATCGGCGACGTGTCGACCATTTCCAGCCTGAGCCCGCAAGCCTGCTGCGATCGCACAGGCAATGCCGGCAGCGTGATGGCCGGGGTCCACGCACAGGCCACGCCGCTGCTCGCCTTCGAACTGACGGGCGGCTATGCTTTCCGGAGTTTTGATTCCGGTCTGTTGAAGGGCTATTCCGGCGCAACCTGGCGTGCGCGCAGCGAATGGTACCCGAGCCCGCTGATCAGCGTCACAGCCGAGGTGTCGCGCAGCATCGAAAACGGGGGCCTGAGAGACGCCGCCGGAGTGGTCGCCGACAGGTGGTCCGGCAAGCTCTACTATGAAGTGCGCCGCAATCTGGATGCCGTGATCACGGTATCCGGCACACGCGAGGATTATCGCGGCACGGATATCATCGCGCACGATTTCGTCACCGGCATCGACCTGAGATATGCCGCTACAAGGCATCTTCAGTGCAGTGCTTATGTTTACTATCGGGACCGCACAGCGTCCAGCCCGCGCCTCCCTGGCGTCGGCTCGGCGATTGAAGGCGGCCTATCTTTGCGGACGGCCCTATGACCGAAAACGCCAGCAGCAACCTGCCCGACCGCTATCGCAAAGCCGATCTTGACCCTCGCGGGGCTAACCGGCTCCTGCCCGGCGCGGTCGCAGCCGCGACTGCCGACAATGATCGGCTGGACCTGCGGGCCTTGTACAGCATCTTTCGCCGCCGCCGGACCATGTTCTTGCTTATCGTCGCGATTTTCTTTCTTCTGGCGCTGAATTTCACGCTGCTGCAGCAGAAAATGTATCAGGCAAGCGCCAGTGTCGTGCTCGATCGCCAGTCGCGGGAACTGGTGCGAACCGCAGACGGCGCGCAGACACCAGACGAGGGCGTGGCCAAATCCGAAGATGTCGATACCGAAATCAAGCGCATTCTCTCGCAGAATCTTGCCGAAACCGTGGTGCGCAACCTGCGCCTTGATCGCGAGCAGGACTTCCTGGCCAAAGCCGATGCCAAGCAGGGCGTGGCCGTTTCGATCGCCCGCAAACTCGGGCTAGGAACACCGCGGCCGCGCCCGGCCGATCCGGTGCTGGCAGCCGCCAAGCTGCTGACCGAAGGCGTCGGCGCCCAGCGCATGGACAACGCCTTTGCCATAGCCATCACCTATTCCGATACTGACCCGAACCGCGCCGCGCGCATCGCCAACGGCTACGCCGCCGCCTACACCGCCAGCGCAGTCGAGGAAAAGCGCGGCGAGAACAAGCGTTCGCTCGAGCTGCTGAGCCAGCGCATCGGCGAACTGCGCAACCAGGCGCAAGCCGATTTCAAGGCGGTACAGGACTTCCGCGTCGCCAACAACCTGCTCAGCGCGCAGCCGACCCAACTCAACGAGCAGCAGGCCAGTGC
>CANEVG010000323.1 GCA_947442095.1 Sphingomonadaceae bacterium | reverse complement strand
GCCAGAAACGCACGAGCGGGCGTAGCTCAGGGGTAGAGCACAACCTTGCCAAGGTTGGGGTCGAGGGTTCGAATCCCTTCGCCCGCTCCAGTTTTCCCCAAGAAAACTAATTAATTGCATCTCGCGTAGCTCGCGAGGCCTTGGTGACAAAGCTCCAGTCGCTCGCCGTTGTCACCACATTGTCACCAATTCAAATCCAACTCAGGGCTAGTCAGGCGTTCTCCCAAGTTCAGCTTAGACTGATCGTATCGATTGCGGATCTCAAGCCTGTCGGCCCGAGTGAGCTACTTTGGCATAGGCACCGGTAGGCCGATCGCTCGCTCCGCCGCAGAACCATCCACTCGCATTAGCCGCTAATCCGTGGGCTCGAAGCTTGTCCGGTCACGCAGGAACCGCAAACATCCCGGCAGGATTGGCCTGAAAATGGCCCTATAATTGACCCTGAAGCTGTCCCAATAAATGACCCAATGAACGAAGCGCTGAACGAGAGGCAGCGCTGGTTTCTTGCCCGAGTCGGCTCTGGCCATTTTTGTCGTGCAGACGACATTTCGGCCAACTGGAAGGTAAGCCTCAAAACTGCACGACGTGACATTGCCGGACTTTGCTCTTCGGGCCGCATTCGGTTTGTGGGCGCGCGCCGCAACGGACGCTATCGTATCGTCGCCTGAGCTAAACTAACACAGACTCATGCCGCGACAGCAGGGCTACGAACGCCCTTCGCGGAAGCCCCTTTCTTGCCAACAGGCATTGAAGGTTGCCGAATGCTATCCCGCGAGGAGAGCCTGCGGAGGTGTCGGAGAGTCTCCAATTCCTCTGGGTGGCGGTCAAGGATTTCGATCAATCCGACAGCGGCTTCGCTCGGCGGTGTCGTACCGCTCTCATACTTCTGAAAAGCGCGACGTCCGCCACCGATAATCCGGCCTGCCTCTTCCTGGGTGAGGCCAAGCTTCTTTCGCACCGCCTTGACGCGCGCGGCATAAGCCGCGCGCAGCTCAAGATAGGCCCGATCCAAAGCTTGCAGCTCGGCACCTGAATGAATGGAATCACCATCGTCTTCAGGATACCAGCCCGGCACTTCGACCTCGCGCGACATCGACCCAACGCTGACCGTTTGCACACGGGCGTCGCGGCGGAGGACCTGGCCGGTCTCGGGATGAATCCGTGTCTGCGTCACTTTCAAACCTCCTTGAACGACGTCAGCACGACATCGATCAGCGTCTCGCCGGCAAACTTCAGATAGAGATACAGACCGTCGCACGGGATCCGGTAGCTGTCGTGCCAGACCTTCGAGTGCACCGGATTGTGAGTCGTCTCCGACTTCACAAAGTCCCGGGGTTCAAGGGCCTGCACAACCGCCACCACATCTCCGAGCGAATAGCCCATGGCTTGAGCGCCACGCGTTGCCGTCCGCGTGATCTCCAAGCTTGCCACATCACAAAACTTCGCCTGGACGGCGGAGAGATTGTGATGCGGGACTCTCTTTCTCGCCATTCAATATACACCATGAAGGTTAATTTTCAACAGTGGGATTTCGGACACAATTCCGCCCGGCGCGATCCAGGCCGGTAGATCAAAGGTCACGCGGCTTGCTGCATCGTTTGCAGTCGCGCCGCTCCGACCACCAACAACCGAGCGATCTCATCCGAAGTCCGTTGGACCGCCAGCTTCAGCGCCTCATCGATATGGATGTAATCCTGCGTCACGTTGTGGGAGGCGTGCCCGAGCATGGCGCGGATCGTGAGTTCCGAAAATCCGAGTTCGCCAGCGATGCTCCCGAACGTATGCCGCAGGGTGTGGGGTGTGACCCGAGAAATCCCCGCGAGTTTGCAAACACGGTCCAGACAGGAGCTTACAGCGGTGTAGGGGCCGGACCCAGCTTCAGACGGGAAAACGTGGGGGTTTCCGACGATTTCAGCCTGACCCTGGACCACTTTGAGCGCTGCCGGCCCAATTGCACGCACCTGCGCGCCGCCCTTGGTGTCAGGGAAACTGACAAATCCGCCCCTAGCATTGACCCAAGCCCTCTGCATGGCTTGCGCCTCTTCCCGGCGATAACCGGTCAGAAGGAGTGTTTGCAGGACGCCCAGCGCAACAGCATTCTCATGATTTTGCTCGGCATAGGCAAGCGCCTTCCCGAGCATCTCGATCTCGGCAACACTCAATCGTCGGGTTTGCTTCTTGCTGGCCAGTTTCTTGGCGCCTAGAGTGGGGTGGTTAGCCAGCAATCCCTTGTGCTTGGCGTGGCCGATGATTGCCTGAATTGTGCCAAGGCATCGCGAGGCGACACTGGCTCCGCCGGTCGCCTTTCAACCTCGTCCACCAGTGCGGGCTTTGGCCGTTTTCCCATTTTTGACGTCGGATTGCATCTGCTCGACATCGGCGATGCTCAACTGCGTGACCACGCGCTTGCCGAGGAGGGGATGATGTGCGTCTTGATCCGGCTTTCATCCATATCAAGCGATGACGCCTTTATCGGGCGGTTCAGCCTTCCGAGGATGTTCCCGGCACGCGCCTCGATCAGATACCAATCGCACATCTCAGCGACCGTCATACCTTTGCGTGCCCGGCGATTATCGTCGGCGGGATCTTCGCCTTGGATAACAGAAGCGAGGTGCAGCTTCGCCTGATCGCGAGCCTGATCAACCGTCAGTATGCCATATCGGCCAATATTGATTCGGCGCTGGATGCCCTCTGGATTCCGATATTGCAGGATAAAGGTCTTTGTACCCGAAGGCTGGATGCGTGCGCCGAAGCCGCGGACTTCCGTATCCCAGAGCACGGCTTGCCCTTTGGCGGGAGGGAGCAGCCCATCTACGCTGCGTTTGGTTAGCTTGACCGTGGGCATGAATTTCCCCCGTTTGGTGACAAAATCTCTTGCCGAGCAGATTGTCACCAGACGCAAGCCCATTTTAGGCTACGCGATCGCGCTTCGGAAAAAATAAGTTGCACTATATCGCTGGATTTGCGTACTTAATTCAAGTCAGGCGCACTCAGGAAAAGTCAGTCGGTCGTCTTGCCAAGGTTGGGGTCGAGGGTTCGAATCCCCTCGCCCGCTCCAGTTTCTCATCCCCATACGACCCCCCTTTAGTCAGAGCCGGGCCGGCTGCCGATTCGTTGTGGCGACTTCAAGGTCGGCCAAGTTAGCCCATTTGACACGGACCTGTGCAACCACTCGGGGAGCCCACTCGGTAGGCTTTGCGGCGCACAATTGACAGAAGCCAAAGAGCGAAGCGTGAGACTATCGCAAAGCCTGCGCTGTAGGACAACGGTTTGGTTTGCAGCGGGCATGCCCGCTTACGGCACGCAAGCCCTTGTTTTCGCGTCTGCGGGCGATAGAGTTCACCAGCAGTGCGGCAATGCACGACACACATGCGGCCACACAAACCACCACGCATGGGCAGCAGACCTGGCGGGACATTTGAGAGGAACGATCATGACAGGCGAACTGCCCCCGCACCCGTTCAAGGATTACTACGGCAATTTCATCGGCGGCCGCTGGGTCGATGCCGCAGATGGCCGCCGGTTTGACAATCCCTCACCTATCACGGGGCAGACGATCACGACCTTGGCGCGATCGGCTACCGCTGATGTCGAGGCTGCGCTCGATGCCGCGCATGCCGCCAAAGATGCCTGGGGCCGCACCAGCGTGGGTGAGCGCGCCCTGATCCTGAACCGCATCGCCGACCGCATGGAGGCCAATCTCGAGCTGCTGGCGACGGCAGAGACCTGGGACAACGGCAAGCCGATCCGCGAGACGATGGCCGCCGACATGCCATTGGCGATTGACCACTTCCGCTATTTCGCCGGATGCATCCGCGCGCAGGAAGGAGGGATTTCCGAGATTGACCACGACACGGTGGCCTATCACTTCCACGAACCGCTGGGCGTGGTCGGCCAGATCATCCCGTGGAACTTCCCGATCCTGATGGCGGTGTGGAAGCTTGCCCCGGCGCTGGCGGCGGGCAACTGCGTGGTACTCAAGCCCGCCGAGCAGACCCCGGCCTCGATCCACGTGCTGCTGGAATTGATCGCCGATCTGCTGCCGCCGGGGGTGCTTAACGTGGTCAACGGCTTCGGGCTGGAGGCGGGCAAGCCGCTCGCGCAGAGCCGCCGCATCGCCAAGATCGCCTTCACCGGCGAGACGACGACGGGCCGCCTGATCATGCAGTATGCCAGCGAGAACCTGATCCCGGTCACGCTCGAACTGGGCGGCAAATCGCCCAACATCTTCTTTGCCGACGTTATGGATGCGGACGACGATTTCTTCGACAAGGCGCTCGAAGGCTTCGCCATGTTCGCGCTCAACCAGGGCGAAGTCTGCACCTGCCCCAGCCGCG
>CANEVG010000322.1 GCA_947442095.1 Sphingomonadaceae bacterium | reverse complement strand
TATCAGCGTGTACTGGCTATTGAACGCGTAGACCCCGCTAGCGACGTTGAGCTCCAGCGCGCCGCCAAGCGCAGCGGTTCCCGATACGTTGAGTTGGTCAGCGCTGGCTGGAGACACTTCTATCTGTAGAACAGAGCCATCCTCGAGCATCAGGCTGCCATTCACCGAGAGGGTCCCGATGGAATTGCCGGGCGCAACGGTCGATCCAAGTTTTGCGGTCAACGACCCTACTGTCCCGGTCCCACCTAGAACAGCCCCGCGGTTTAAGGTCACAGCCGAACCCGCCAGCGACCCGTTTACATTGAGGCGCGCCCCGGACACCGTTGTCGCGCCCGTAAATGCATTCGCGCCGCTCAATGTCTGGGTGCCCGCAGCAAGAGCCAGGCCCCCAGTGCCCGAGATATTGCCGCCAAAGGTCTCAGACGCATGGCTCAGGACCAGGTGCTTGCTGCCCAGAATGACGTTACCGGCACCGGACAGATTCCTGATCACGGCCCTGTCGGTTACCGCGCTGATGTCCAAACTGCCGTCGACCGATACGCCTGACGAATTCTCGATTGTACCGGTTCCGGACAGGTGCAACGACGCGTTGGGACGCACATCCGTCCGTCCGCTGTAAGTGTTGACACCGGTCAGTATTTCACGACCGTTTACGACAGTTAGGCCACGATCTCCTGATATGACCCCATCGAAACCAGTATAGCTGTTAATGTCGACGATCTGGAAATATTTACCAGCAATATAGAATCCGATCGATTTACCAGCGGTAACCGCACGGGCATTGTCAGCTTCATAGTGAATACCGCCATAGATACGGCTCATACCAGCTTCGGCTGCCGCCTCGCTGAAGCTGCTGAAACAGCGCTGACCCTGAACCCCGGCCTTGGGATCGGCCGCTGTGCAGAAAACGCCGGTATCGGTGCCGAAAAAGCTTTCCAGCGCCCCGGCGCCGCCGCCCGAAAACGTGCTGTGGCCAGAGGTATAGGACGGGAAGTTCGGCGTGGTCAGATAGGGGGTCCAGCCTGGATCGCCCTCAACGCCGCAGGTCTCGAGGGTGCAAGTCCGGATCGCGGTAACCGGGCGGAACGTGTCATAAAGATATTTGGTGTTCCATGCCGTGATCCCAGCATCGGCCACCGAGGCGCCAACCAGCGCGGTCAACCGCGCGGCTTCCATCGTCGACAAATCCTGCATCTGACCAGTGGCGATATCCAGCCAGTGGCCGGGGGGCGTGAAGGTGCCCCCGCCGTCCGCCCAGAACGTGGCGATCAAATTGGCCTCGGTTGTCCCGCAAGTGCTGCAGCCAAGCGTCTTGACCTGATTGTAGTCCGCGATCCACTCGGGCGAACCAACAGCCGGCGGCGCGCCGACATCGAACTGCCCGCTGCTGGCGACGCCAAAAGGCGTAACTTTGCCCCACCCGGGCAACACCGGATTGGTTGCTTGCGTAGGCTGGAAAGCGCCTAAATTTGTACGGGGAACATAAGGATATTGCGCCGTGGCCGACCCGTCACTGGCCCGCGCCGCATAAAGGTTGTTTGCGACGGACTGCCCAAAGGCCAAACTATTAGCCCTTTGCGCATCCGTGATCGCCAGCGCTCCAAGCTTGCCATTGAGTTCGGCCGTCAGCGTGCCGGATAGCGCCGGGAAGAGATTGGCCATCATGGTGTAGCCAGACGCGAGGGCAACCGCGTCTTGCGAGAGGCCCGACACGGACCCGCCTTGGTAGGCATAGGGGTTGTAAGACGAGCCTGACGAGGCGTTGACCGCATCGAACATCGCGATGCCGACCATACCGATGGCCCTTGCAGCTCGCGGGGGCGGAGTGGTGGCCGCACTGGCCCGGATCGTATTCAGAAGCGTCGTATTGACGTCGACAACTGCTGGCCCAGCCACTGCTGTGCCAGAGTAGGCAATCGACGCTGCGAGTGCCATCGCCGTAATTGCCACTCGGCCATGATGCAAACAGTCCACTGTCTTGCTCATAGAATAATCCAATCGGTCGCTAATCTTTGCTCAACTTTAAGTCCTCTATAAATGCATATGGTTAATAAATTTTTGATGAGGATTGGAAAATACGGCAAGAGACGCATGATTATGGCAGAGACGTGACCCGGGTTCCGGTCTTTCGCTTGAAGCCTGGTCAAGAGCGGCGACACGGTTTGACCCTGCTGTATCCCCCTTGGCTTTCCGTTGGCGACACTTCGTAACACTGGGTGTCGCCTTAACTCGTAAAACTAGGTGTCCATTGACACCTGCCGGCGAACGTCGCCGCAACGATGGTTGCATTGACGAGATTGGCGGTCGCCGAAGAGCGCTTTTTGTTCACAGCCACGGGAATCAGACGATGCAGGATACATGCATCATCCCGTGTGGCTTGTGATTCATTGTTTTCTTTAAAGTATATTTCGATGCCGTTCTGTCGGTTAATTCAGCTTTGTCTGTACTAAAGAATTTTTTCAATTATTAATTCGGATTTAATGAATAAAAATCATTTTATAGACCTCGTGTCTAGCAGGTTTTACATCTATTTTACAGGCGACTATGGCGTCTGCCTGGCATACACCGCGGCCCTTGAGGGTAATGGCCCGATCTCCATAAGAGCGCGTCTGCAATTTAGCCGCATAACGCGGCGGGCAGGGCTTGCTCCACCACGGGCAAACGGGCCATGCGGAGCGCGATGACACTCAAGATCGACATGGGGTTCGACGCTGCCGGCAGTCCGGCATTGGTCGATCTGGAAGAGCTGCTGGCCACCCGCCTGCTGGTGCAGGGCAATTCAGGTTCGGGCAAATCGCATCTGCTGCGACGGATGCTTGAGAAGAGCGCAGGCCAGGTCCAGCAGATCATCATCGATCCCGAAGGCGATTTCGTGACGTTGTCCGGCCCCTATGGCCATGTGGCGATCGAAGCGGTCGACTACTCCGCTGCCGAGATGGCGCATTTTGCGCGGCGCTGCCGAGAGCACCGCACATCCGTTGTCCTGAGCCTTGAGGGGCTGGAAATGGAAGGCCAGATGCGCTGCGCAGCAGCGTTCCTGTCCGGCCTATTCGATGCCCCCCGCGAACACTGGTTTCCGGCGCTCGTCGTGGTCGATGAAGCGCAGATCTTTGCCCCCTCTGCCGGCGCGGAAGTGAGCGAAGAGGTGCGGCGCGCGTCGCTGGGGGCAATGACAAACCTGATGTCGCGTGGGCGGAAGCGTGGGCTTGCAGGGATCATAGCAACCCAGCGCCTCGCGAAGCTTTCCAAGAACGTGGCCGCCGAGGCGAGCAACTTCCTGATGGGGCGCACGTTCCTCGATATCGACATGGCCCGTGCTGCCGATCTACTCGGCATGGAGCGCAGGCAGGCCGAATCCATCCGCGATCTGGCGCGCGGCACGTTTCTGGGCCTTGGCCCTGCGATTGCGCGGCGTCCGGTCGTGCTCAGGATCGGTGCCGTCGAGACATCGGCGCGCAGTAGCAGCCCGGTGCTGATGCCGCTGCCCGAAGCGCCGTCGCTCGATATGCGCCAGTTCCTTCTCGCGGGCATGGAGGAACTGCCCACGCCGCCCCGCGCGCCATTACCGCGCTCGCAGCCCGCCACATCCGTGCTGGAAGAGCTGGCGCGCCTGCCAACCAGACCAGCGCCCGAGGATCAGCTTGACCCTGTCGATTCCGATGAGATCATGACCGCAGCGCTGCGCGCTATCACCGAAGATGACGACGCCGCTGGGAAGACAACCGCAGTGCTCTTCCAGGATTTTCAGGTGCGCTGCCGGATGCTAGGCCTGCGCCAGGCATCGCTCGATCTGGCAGCGTTCACGCGCAGGTTTGCGGCAGCGCGCGCAGGGATCTTTGAAGGGCTGGAGGACGAATGGGCTCCGGCGCTGGAGGCTGGTCGCAAGGTGCCCGATGACATGCTGGGTGCCTTCCTCCTAATCGCACGCGCCGCCAGCGAGAACCGCCCATGCCCGAGCGATCAGGAACTGGCGCATGTCTACGGGACCAGTTCGCTCGGCCGGGCACGGCGTGTGCTGAGCTACATGGAAGAGCGCGACATCATTGTCGCGCGCACAGATCTTTCGGGCCGCCGATCGATCACGATCCCGGCGCTAGGCTGGACGACGGAACCGACCACGCCATGACAGAGGCGCCGCGTCGCACGCGGTGCCTCGCGAAAACAAAAATATGGTGAGCCCTGCTGGGTTCGAACCAGCGAACGCGATCTCGATGCCATCCTGGCCAGCGTGACAGATTGTCCGTTGGGCAGTGAACTGCTCGGCCAAATCCGGCGTGCCCGTGACCAGCTGCTAACGTTCTGCGACTTCGCCGGAAAGGTCGATGCCACCAACAACGTCAGCGAGC
>CANEVG010000321.1 GCA_947442095.1 Sphingomonadaceae bacterium | reverse complement strand
TGCCCTGCGGATGCAGGGCTCTCCAAAATAGGTGTTGGGACGCGGACGTCCGTCGCTGATCGCAGTGATCTGCCGCAAGTCCAGCGCACCCAACGCCTCGTCCGAAAAGGCGGGGGTATAATAGATGCAGTCTTCGAAATAGTAGTGAGTTACCTGCGACCAACGTGTGCGGTGTGCCTGCAGCTGGGGGCTGCCGCCATGCAGAAGGTTGGCGCACCAGATCAAGGCTTGCCCCTTGCGCGCAAGGAAGGTCTCGGGCTGTGCACCTTTTGCTGCGCAGAGCGCTTCCCAAGCCCCCTCAAAGGGCTCTTGCGCAGAACTTAGATCGACACCACTTCCGCGCCTACCGATCAGAGAATTGCTCATGACCGGCCATTGATGAGAGCCGGAGTAATAGAACAGAGGCCCAGCCTCTGCCGCAACATCCTCCATCGCGAGCCAGACCCCGCACATGAACTTCTCCGGCTGGCTGGAAAAGTGCACAATATCCGTATGCGCGCCCTGCTGTGTGCCGACTGGAAAGTTCAGCGTCTGGAAAGGAAAAGCCGACCGGCCATACATCTTGCTCAACAGCGCAATGACCTGCAGGTTGGCGGCGACCGCACGTACATCCTCATCAAAGCGCCAAGCATCCTGAATGCGTCTTTCGCCCGTGGTTTTGTCGCTGTCGGAATCTCCAAAGTCGATCATGTAACGAGGGCCTAGGTTCGCCTTTATCCGATCAATCCGCTCTACGAGCTCGGGATCGGGAAAATCGAGCACAGCATAGCCGCGATGGTGCAGTTCCAGCCCGATGCGCGTTTCCTCGTCGGTCCACTCTAGCGTTGGTACGAGCGCTGGAAACAGCGGCGATTCCACAAGAGGCAGACCGGGAAGGGGGTTGTTCACTACTAGGTTCTCCTCGAATTGGCAGCGTCCCCGATCACATCACGGATCAGGGCGAAGGCGCGGGTGAATTTCCCTCTCCCACCGCCAAGCTGCCACAGTAAACTGCCCAGATCTTGGCTCACGCTCGTGCGCTCGTCGAGCCCGCAATAAATGCGCCAAAAGGCATCTCGCCCAATTAATCGCGGCATATGCCACACGCCATGGTAACCAAAACTCCTCGCCGGATCACCAGACCGTTCTGCGGAGAAGGCATCGGCCAGAACGCGCGGCGCGAAACGCAGGCCCTTTGACTCCAACCAATTGCGGTTGTGCCGACCAATGGCGAGGTCCTCGGGATGGAAGGAGGTGAATGCCCGGTCACGGCAGGCCTCCAGCAGCGCATGGCTGCGCAGCGAGAAGCCGCCATTGCCGACATCGTGACCATCGGCAAATTGCGGCCAGCTTGCGCCGACGTAGTCATATTCAAGAAATTCAGGCCGCCAGTAGGCCGAATTGACAATGTAACCGTCCCACTGGATCAGTAGACAGTGCGTTGTGCGAATATGGTCGGCAAGTTGGTGCAGAACGAATTCAGAATAGGCTCGAGACGAATTCAGCGGCGCGATTTCCACCCAGTCGACCTCGTCGGGCAGCCCAGCAGGGCGACGGTCGGAGAGTAACTTAGCCTCGCCAAATTTAACCTGAGCAATGCTCGCCTCAAGCGCTGCAACGGTCGCTGCAAGGTTGACCGACGAGATCGCGACAAGTGTCACTTGCGGAAGGGCAAGATGGGGGAGGTGAATCATGCAATTATTATAGCACGATTACGAATTGCTCGCTTGCACGGCTGAGCAGGGGATGATGGAAGGGGTCCACCATGCTGTTGGTGTGCCAGCGTTCTTGTAGCGCCGCAAGCTCGCCCCCAAAGCGCGCTGCCCCGACCGGATCGCGGTCCAACCCCCGCGAAACCGACTCATAGTGGACCAGCACTGCGCGCGGTTCGTAGAACGACTGCCATCCGCGTTCGTTGAGCCTGAGGCACAGGTCGACATCGTTGTAGGCGACCCGAAAGCTGGTTTCGTCTAGCCCACCGACAGCAAGAAAGTAGTCGCGCCGGACAACAAGGCACGCGGCCGTCACTGCAGAGACGAATTGCGGCAGGGCGTGACGGCAGAAATATCCAAGATCGCTAGGCCGCAGAAAGCGGTGTGCGTGACCGGCGGCATTGCCGACCCCGACCACAACACCTGCATGCTGGATCCGTCCGTCCGGGTACAGCAGTTGCGCTCCGACAGCCCCCACCTCATCGCGCAGCGCTTGTGTCGCCATGATCTTCAACCAGTCGGGCGAGAGCATCGCGACATCATTGTTGAGCAGGCACAAAAGCGCGCCCGTCGCTTCGGCCACCGCTCGGTTATTGATGGCCGAATAGTTGAACGGGCCCGCGTGCCGCAACACGCGCATTCCACGCTCTCGCAAGGTCTCTAAAAAATCGAGCGTTGCTGGGTCATCGCTGTCATTGTCGACGACGATCACTTCGAGGTCTGGATAGTCCGTATATGCAAGGCCGGCGATGCAAGTAGATAGCAAATCTAGCTGGTTTCGGGTAGGAATGATCACCGACACTCGCGGCAGATCGCTTGGAATATCAACCGCAGGGAGGGGCAGGCAAGGAACAGGTCGATTTCGCCGGTGGTGGAGTACCTGCCGGATATGCCCCGCTCCGCCACCAAGCAATAGGGCGCCTTTCACCAAAGCTGCTGCCCAGTCTTCGGCTTCGGCAGCTTGATCGAACGCAGTGCGATCTGCCTTTATGATGCAAGCGCCCGTCACGTAGTCGTGGTGGTCGTGCAATTCTGCGTTCCAATCAGGCTTGAAATAGGGCGTAGAACGATGTCCGCCGCTCACGAATTCGTCATCGTCGGCATAGATGACCTGAAAGGAGGAAACGTCGATCGCTGCGCGATAGGCTTGGGCCGTACCAGGCGCGATAGTGTCGCCCGCGCCAATCGGCATAAACCACGGTGACGCAGACCAGTCGATTTCCGCTGCCAAGGCTTTCAGCGCCTCCGCCGGTTCTGTACCCACCAATTGCACCGTGACATGGTCGGCAGTCAGTGATGCGAGGGTCAAATCAAGCTGTGAAAGCTGCCCCGCCTTCTGTACCAACGCGATAATCGGTGGCGTTCCCGGAGGGCTGGGCGGCCTTTGATCAGCTTTATCAATAAGGCTGCGCCACTCGTAGGCGCGTGAGGTGGCGCCAAGCAAGGCCGCAAAATGTCCGTGCGCACGAACACGCTTGCGTAGTAGCCGCCATTTCACAGCAGTCAGGTATGCGCCGGGCGCGGACGCGAAAGCTTCTATATGGACACTGCAAGTCAGCAGAGTTTTGGCCCAGCTTTGCACTACGCCTTCCTTCACGGGCGGACGGCCAGGTTGGCTCGTAGCCCATCAGGCCCGCCACCTGCGCTCGCTAGCGTCTGCGAAACACCCTGAGAAGGCGAGTGCAAGTGGACAAACTTAAAAATCATACGCTAATGTTCATTTCATGGATAAAACGAGCCAGAATTGCAACACTGAAGAGCCTGCACCGTTACCCGGGCGCTCATCGAGAAAATGAGTTACCGGAGCTTTCTGACGTAGGGCAAGGGGCTTCGTTGCGTCTACCGACTTGACATCATACACACTGCCTCAAGCGTTCGCCACAAGTAAGCATCTGGTAGTGATTTGATCAGTTAACCCGGACTGGAACCATGGTAAAATTTTCGGTAAGGTCCCTGCGCTTTGCCTTTATGAGACGGAAGATATTGAAATCTGGTCTGTTTGATCCAGATTTCTATGTCAACGCCTATGCCGATGTTGCAACATCCGGACAGGATCCGTTGGACCATTTCATCCGACATGGCGGGCGCGAGGCGCGCAGCCCCTCGGGTCATTTCGACGGGCCGGCCTACATCCTCTCGAACCCCGTCGCTCGGTTCGCCGAGAACATATTGGTCGACTGGCTTGATGAAGGCCATAAGGGGAAGCGCGTTCCACCGCGACCGCTCTCCGCGCGCAACGCCTCGGGTGCGGGCGCTGCCGCCGGCGCCCTAGTCGTCGTGGGGGCGGGAGGCGATGCGTTGCCTGCAGTCCATGTCAAACGGCAGGATTACGCGTTGGCGCGCAAGTCCAATCTGTTCGATGCTCGCTTTTACCTTTCGGCATATGGCGATGTCCTAAGATCCGGACGTGACCCGCTCAGGCATTATTTGGAACTCGGCTGGCGCGAAAACCGCAATCCCAGCCCGCAATTCGACACGCATTATGCCGCCACCGCGATAATGGGCCAGCCGCCGCATCGTATCGCTGGGGAGAACCCGTTGCTGCACTATCTGAAAAACGCTAATGCGAAACGTCAGCCCTCTGTTCCGCCTGGTTCGGTGCTTCTGGAGCGACCAGGGCGTCATCGCTACTGCTTACCCGACCGTCGGATCGCCATCCACATTCATCTCC
>CANEVG010000320.1 GCA_947442095.1 Sphingomonadaceae bacterium | reverse complement strand
GAACTCAGCTTCAACGTTTGGGACGGCGTCGACGCCATCGTCGATGCTTGTTGCGCCGCTTGGAACAAACTCGTCAGCGCGCCAGAGACCATCACCTCAATCGCCACCCGAAAATGGGCAAACGTGTCAGAGCATTAGACGATTGGTATTACTGCATCTGCGCCTGCAACGAGACGGTGAACTGCTCTGCCGCCGCCCCGCGCGCACCGGTGATCTGCATGTTCAAACAGATGGAGGCAAAGCGCACCGGGAACATCACATCTTGCAGGCCGCCGCCGACGATCCCAGTCGTGAGGGGCGGCGCGGTCGAACCCACGATATGAGCACCGACCGTGCCCGGCACGCCCGCTGCCGTGAACGTCTGCGTGTCAAGGCCCGCCGAGCCCGGAAACGTCGAACCGCTGATCGGCCCAGAGTTATCGAGCGCCAACCAGTTACCGCCATTGGTCTGGAAGCTCAGCGATACGCCGTCGTTTGGGGTTCACCGTCTGCCGCCACGAACATGTAGCTGTTGATCTGTGACGCGACAGCAGGCGGGGTCAGCGTGATATTGAAGATCCTGCTAACCGCGGCGCCTGCCGCGCTCTCTTAGATAATCGGTGACCCGGCGATGCCGGGGAAGGCCGTGTTGCCAACCGCCGAGCCGCCCCATGACGGGCTTGCCGCACTCCGGATCGCCGCCCTGGAAGTGCGCAGCGTGAAGGTTATCAGCGTGCCGTCCGTCAGGGTATACGATATCGCCTGCCCGGCGGTGGAGCGCGCCGCGCTATCGTTATAGCCGGAAAAATCGAGCAAGCAGTAGTTCTGCCAGTTGGCGAGGCCGGTCGCGCCTTGCGCTGTTGCACTGAAACAGTTCGCCGCCTCAGCCCGCACGCCGCCCAAGCACAAGTGCACACAACAGCGCCCAAAGCCGCCGCATAATCGCCCAGCCAGAGCTTGGCCCCGGTCGGTTCCTTGTCGGGGAGCCAAGGTCTAGGAAAAAATCCTTCGGACGGGGTCAACCTAACCCCGTCGCCGCTGCACCGCTTGAGCGATTAGTTGGCGAGGCCGGCAATTGCACTGTCAACAAGCGCCTTGTCTGCCGATGCACCATGATGCGCCGCAATCAGTTGCCCAGCCGCTGCCGCGGCGGCCGACGCGGCACGCGCGCGCAGATCATCGACGGCGGCGCGCTCGGCAGCGGCGATCTTGTCGGTCGCCATCTTTTCGCGGCGCGCGATCATCGCGGTTGTGTCGGTCTCTGCCTTTGCAACGATCGCCTGTGCCTCGTGCCGCGCGTGTTCGATCATCGCGGCAGCATCGGCTTCGGCGCCCGCGATCTTGGCGGCATATTCGGCGCGCAGGGCTTCTGCCTCGGCGCGCAGGACCTTGGCGGCATCGAGTTGCTCGCGGATCGCGGCGATCTTCTTGTCAAGCCCGCCGGCAATCGCGCCGGGAACCTTCTTCCACACGACGATGGCCAGAAATGCTGTCATCGAGAGCGCAACCCACATGCCTGGGGTCACGAAGCCGAAGGCCATCGGTTCGACGTGTTCGCCATGCTCGGCAGCAGCGTGGCCTGCAGCGGCCGCGAGAAGAGCCCAGTTACCCATGGAGCACGTCCTTCACAGCCGCACGCGCGGCATCGGCAGGAACCGTAAGGCCAGCAACACGCGCCGCAATATCGGCGGCAGCATCGGCGGCAACGGTTTCGATTTCAGCGAGTGCACCATCGCGCGCGGCTGCAATGCGGGCTTCAGCTTCCGCCACGCGGACTTCGGCTTCGGCGCTTGATGCCCCAAGCCGAACTTCGGTCGACTTGGCCGCCTCAGCCTTGGCGGCCGCGATCAGCGCCTGTGCTTCGCCGCGCTGCTTCGCGGCACTGGCCTTCCATGCATCATCCTGCGCGTCGGCATCGCGGCGCGCGGCCTCTGCAGCAGAAAGGTCTGCCGAAATCCGCTGGTCGCGGCCTTCCATGGTCTCGATCACGCGGGGCGCCATACCCCGGCCGACGAGGAAAAAGACTGCGCCGAAGATGAGCAGCATCCAGAAGATCTGGCTGGAATACGTCGCGGCTAGCTGCGAAATCTGGGGCATTGGGGTTCCCGCTCAGGCAGGTCGCTGAGAAAAACGGTCGAGACCTGCGGCCCGCCAGCCCGGCCCCAAAGGGCGGGCAGGCAGACCGTAGTTCGAAATCAGGCGACGAAGATCAAGATCATCGCAACGACGAACGACAGCAGACCGAGAAGTTCGGCGGCCGCGAAGCCGATGAACAGACGGCCCTGCTGGCCATCTGCCGCACCAGGATTGCGCAGCGCGCTCTCGAGGAACGAACCGAAGACGTTGCCCACGCCGATGGCGGCCATGCCGGCGCCGATCGCAGCGAGACCCGCACCGATGAGCTTGGCGCTTGCAGGTTCCATGACTTAAACTCCTTTTTTCAAAAAATCAGATGGTTGGATTAGGTAACGAAGAAACTCAGTGAAGATGCTCGGCGTCGTTGATGTAAAGCGATGTCAGCAGCGCAAAGACGTAGGCCTGAATGCCCGCGACGAGGATCTCGAGCGCGCAGATCGCGACCATCAGGATGAAGCTCGGAATCGAGACAAGGCCCATAAAGAACACGCCGGCATTGGCTCCGCCGATCACGAAGCTGGACAGCACTTCGAGCAGCACGTGCCCTGCCATCATTGCCACAAAGAGCCGCAGACCAAGGCTGAACGGGCGCACGAGGAATGACACCAATTCGATCACGAAGATCAGCGGGATCATCGGCAGCGGCGTGCCGTGGGGCACGAACAACGAGAAGAAGTGCAGCCCGTGCTTCCAGAAGCCCACCACCAGCACGATTCCGAACGACAGGATGGCCAGCACCCCGGTGGCAGTGAAGTGGCTGGTGAAGGTGAACGGGTGAATGCCGACAAGGCCCAGCGGCAGGAGGCCGAGCAAGTTGGCGAAAAGGATGAACATGAACAGCGAGAACACGTAGGGCAGATACTTGCGCCCCTCTTTGCCGATATTGGCCGTGAGCATGTTCTCGATGAAGCCGGTCATGCTTTCGACCATCATCTGCCAGCGGCCGGGGACGAGCTCGCGCTTCATACCGCCCAGCATGAAGGCGTAGAGCGCAACCGCCGAGATTAGCATCCACAGCGCAGAATTGGTGAACGCAATGTTGAACCCGGCGACCGACCAGTGCTCCGTGCCGAACATCGGCTGAATCGCAAACTGGTGCATCGGATCAACTTTGGCTTCGGCTGCCACGTGCGGGTCCCATTCAACTATACAAAAACGGCCTTCCGATAGAGCCCCTGGGGTCAAGGGTTAGTCGGAACGCCGGCTCGCAATCCGGATGATGTTTCTGAAAGCGACCACAATTCCGAGGAACAGCATCACCATCAGGCCCCAGTGGCCGCGCCCGACGAGCCAATCAATGACCACGCCAACCGCTGCACCGCCGATCATGCCCCCCAGCAATTCGGCCAGAACCCGGTTGCCGAGGCGGTATCCCGCATCAACACCCTGCTGGCCGCTGCGGGTCCGCTGCGCTTCGCTATGGCGAGCGGCGGCAAGCCTCTCTTCCAGCGATGCGATGCGGGGATCCGCGCCGAGTGGGTCCTCATCGGAGGGGGTGTCAACCATGCCGGCCTTTCCTTGGCGTTGCCGCAACGAAATAGGCCTGGCGTGGGAAACAGTCCCCCGTCAAGGGCGCGGCCCCTTTAGGAAGCGAGGCAATCCAAGTCAACCGCGCCGCAAACGGCAATAACCCGCCGATTTGCCGCATGTGCGAAGGGCTACGGGGCGCCGCAGCGATGGTTCGCCCCCAAATCTCCCTCAGGGACAGCGCGAATCGCGCAGCGGCGGGTTCGCCGTGCGGGTCTGCCAGCTGCCATCCGGGCCCTGATACTTCTCGCCGGGCTGGGTCTGCGAGATCAGCAGGCATCCCGATGTGAGCGCGTATTCCTCCACGGTCGCCTTGTTGGCGGCGGCATGGTCGGCATAGACGGCCTTGCGCTTGATGTTGAGCTCGTCGATCACCGCTTTCAGCGCAGTGCTCGGCGGGGTGACATAGCCGAGATAGCCGTCGACCTTCTCGCCCACCTGCCCGGCAGCGCGCGCCGCGGCGTATGCCGGATCGCGCTGCGCCAGTGCGGCGGCGGGGATCATCCCGGCCAAGGCCAGAGCGGCCGCTGCGAGCTTAAGAATTCCGGGTTTGCGTGCCATCAGAAAATGTCCTTGTTCTTGTCGATTGTCTGGCTGGCATCGCCCGCCAGACGGTAGATCACTTCCTGCTTGATGTTGATATTGAGCTCGATGACGATCGGTTTGTCCGGCGCTTTCACCGTAATACAGCCGCCGGCCGTCATTGGCCCGAGGATCAACACCGCTGCAAGACGCAGCCCTCTTGG
>CANEVG010000319.1 GCA_947442095.1 Sphingomonadaceae bacterium | reverse complement strand
GGATAACCCGGAACGACAATGGACGACGCAAGCCGCGCCGTGGCTGAGGACGGCGGAAGCTATATGGGATTAGGAGATCACATGCAGGGCGATGCGTCGTCTGGCACAGACCACGACATTGCCCAGTCGGCTGTACCTGTTGCCCCAGCTCCTCAACCTTTGCGGCCTGAAACGGCGACGGTCTCTGCCAAGCTGCGGGCGGCTCGCGAAGCGCATGGGCTGAGCACCGGCGATATTGCCCGGCGCACGCGCATTACCCTCCGCCACATCGAAGCACTTGAAGCTGGTGACTATGCGGCGATGCCGGGCCGGCCCTATGCAATCGGTTTTGCGCGAGGCTATGCTCTGGTGGTGGGGCTTGATGGCACTGACATTGCAAATTCGGTGCGCGCAGAACTGCAAGGCCATGCGCCCCGACCGGAGCCGCGCGTGCTGCATCAGTTCGAAGTCGGCGACCCGGCAAAAACGCCATCCCAGTTGCTCGTCTGGCTTGCTCTGCTGGTGGTGTTGGGCGTCGTTGGCATGGGAGCCGTTTTTTGGCGCAGTTACTATGCCCCGGCCGTTGCCCTCCCATCGCTTGCCGGTCCGCCCGAATCCGGTGCAGCAAGGCTCACGCAGGCGCAGGCAGCTGCTAAGGCGGCGAGCGCCGCGGCGCCATCGGCGCAGGCAGTCGGCGGCGACACGGTGGTGTTTACCGCACTGGAAGAAGGCATCTGGGTGAAGTTCTATGATGGGCAAGGCAGGCAGCTCTTGCAAAAGCAGTTCGCCAAAGGGGAAAGCTACACCGTACCAGCCGATGCAGCCTCGCCCAAGCTTTGGACCGGACGCCCGGATGCCTTCGCCATTGCCATTGGCGGGCAGACGGTTCCCCGCCTCGCCGTGGCCGAAGGGGTGATGAAGGACGTACCGATTGATGCGGCCAGCTTGCGCGCTCGCACGCCGGCGCCTGCTGCGAATTCCGGTCGGAATTGACGAGTGAACTCGGCGCTTCCGCACGCGGGCCGGTAAGCCTTGGTCGACTTGCTCGGCAGTCTGCGCAATCATGAATTCGGCAAGGCAGGCCGCATGCTAATGCTTGCGCGTAGACGTCAAGACAGCGCATGAGCGGCGCGATGACCGGACGGGAGTGATGATGAAGACTACAATTGGCTCCGGCCGCACGCGCTCGGCGCCAGCCTTGATGCTGGTTTCCCTTGTGACAACCGTGCTGCCATTTGGGACTGCCCCATTTGGTGCCCAGCCGATTGCCCATGCGCAGGCTTCACCAGACAGCACGGACGTGCGGCTTCGCCGGATCGAGGCAGAGTTGCGCGCCGTTCAGCGCAAGGTGTTCCCCGATGGTGCGGGCAAGACATTTGGCCCCGAGATCGTGCCAGTAGCGGGGACGGCTCCGACCGTAGCCCCGGCCACCACGGCGGTTACAGACCTCCTTACCCGCATGGATGCTGTCGAAGTGCAGTTGCAGCGGCTGACCGCAGCGAGCGAGGAAAACCAGAACCAAGTGACCAAACTCGAGGCGCGCCTTGCTGCGCTGGAAGCGGCGGCAAACCCGCCTGCAGCCGTGGCTGCAGCCCCGGCAGCGTCGCCGGCTGCATCAGGGCCTACGGTGTTGCTCCCCAAGGCTGCAGACGAAACGCCAAAGCTGCTCGCCAAACCCCCGGCCAAACCTCCGGCCAAGCCCCTGGCGCCACCCTTGGCCAAGCCAGAGCCTGTCAAAAGCGATCCGCCAGCAGACCGGGTTGCTGCGGTCATGGCTATCGAAAAGCCCGTGAGCAATGACCAGGGCGAGGATGAATACCTCTACGGATACCGCCTGTGGGAAGCCAAGTTCTTCCCCGAAGCGCAGCAGCAGATGCTGCGTGTGGTTCAGCAGTTTCCCAAGCATGAGCGGATCAGCTATGCGCGCAATCTTCTCGGACGCGCATATCTCGATGATGGAAAACCGGGGACGGCGGCGCAGTATTTCCTGCAGAATTATCAGGCTGATCGCAAAGGGGGCCGTGCCGCCGACAGTCTGCTCTATCTTGGCGTTGCGATGGGCCGGCTCAAGGAAGAGAAGCGAGCCTGTGTGGCCTTCTTGGAGTTCCGCCAGACCTATCCGGCAGAGATGGTCGGTCGTTTGAAGAACCAGTATGAGGCGGCGATCAAGCCGGTGACGTGCAATTTATAGGGACCTGCTGGATACTGCATTGCGCGAGCGTTTTGCAGCTGATTGGGCCAAAGTCTGGCCGAGCAGTTCGCCGGTCGGGATTGCGGTTTCGGGCGGGCCGGACAGTCTGGCTTTGCTGTTGCTCGCGGCGTCGATTGCGCCTGGCTCCGTTTTTGCCGCCACGGTCGATCACGGTCTGCGCCGCGAGAGTGCGCATGAGGCAGCTGCAATGGCTACATTGTGCGCGCAGCGCGGCATCTTCCACACCACATTGACCGTAGACCTGCCAAAAGGGCCTGCTCTCCAGGAACGCGCACGCGCGGTGCGCTATGCCGCGCTGGGCGAATGGGCGGAAGCGCAGGGTCTGAAGGCCGTTGCGGCAGCTCACCATGCCGATGATCAGGCTGAGACCTTGCTTATGCGCTTGAACCGCGGTGCTGGCGCACGCGGCCTTGCCGCCATGCGGGCCGTTGCGGCAGTACCGGGCTATCCCGGGCTTGTCTTGTTGCGGCCTTTGCTCGGCTGGCGGAGAGGCGATCTGGCCCAAATCGTTGCCGATGCCGGCGTCAATCCGGTCGATGATCCTTCAAACCGGGACGCGCGCTTTGAGCGAGCAAGGCTTCGGCAGGATCTTGCCGGCACACCATGGCTGGATGTGGCGGCAATTGCGGCCAGCGCCAGCCATCTTGCAGACGCCGATTTGGCCATTGATTGGGCGGCGGGCCGTGCACTTGATGCCGTGTCACTGGACGGCAAAACGTTACGCTGGGCTCCCGATCAAACGCCGCGCGCGATTGCGCTGCGTGTGCTGGAACGGATCATCGTGCGCCTTGGTGGCAGCGCCCCTCGCGGCAGCGCCGTGGCTCGCTGGCATGATCTGTTGGCTGCCGGCGGAGTCGCAACCTTGGCGGGCGTTCGCGGCGATGGCCGAGAGCCCCTCTGGCAGTTCGGCGCAGCACCTGCGCCGCGCAGCGGACAGAAAGTGTGCCCGAAGAAAGGTCCCTGAGGGCATGAATTTCGCCCGGAGGGTTATATTGCCATTCTTCGCGTCGTCCCTACATTAATAGCCGAAGCCTATCCCGGATTGAAAGCCGCGCCATGAACGATGATCAGCCGCAAGGTAACCCCTGGATCAAGAGCCTGCTCATTTGGGGCGGTATCTTTCTGGCGCTGCTTCTCGTCGTCTCGATGTTCAACCAGCGCTCCGATCCGGCCGGTACGATGATCCCCTATTCCGATTTCCGCGCAAGGGTCGCCGAGGGGAAGGTGCGTGAGGTGTCGGTTGGGCAGGAACGGATCACGGGTATACTCAAGACAGACCAGCAGTTCTCGACGATCCCGGTTCCCGGCGATGCCGAACTGACCAAGCTGCTTCAGGACAACGGCGTGCGCTATGCCGGCAAAGAGCAGGAAGGGCCAAACCTGATGCTCTATCTCATCGGCAACCTGCTGCCGTTCCTGCTGATCCTCGGGGTGGCGTTTTTTGCGCTTCGCCAGGTGCAAAAGGGCGGTGGATCGGGCGCGATGGGTTTCGGCAAGTCCAAGGCCAAGCTTCTCACAGAACGCTCGGGCAAGGTGACATTCGATGATGTCGCCGGCATTGACGAAGCACGCGAGGAGCTGGAAGAGATCGTCGAGTTCCTCCGCGATCCCAGCCGCTTCTCCAAGCTCGGCGGCCAGATCCCCAAAGGTGCGCTGCTCGTCGGCTCGCCCGGCACCGGCAAGACGCTGCTCGCCCGCGCCATCGCGGGAGAGGCGGGCGTGCCGTTCTTTACGATCTCCGGTTCCGACTTCGTCGAAATGTTCGTCGGCGTGGGTGCAAGCCGCGTGCGCGACATGTTCGAGCAAGCGAAGAAGAACGCACCGTGCATCGTGTTCATCGACGAAATCGACGCTGTCGGCCGCCACCGCGGCCACGGGCTTGGCAATTCGAACGATGAACGCGAGCAGACGCTCAACCAGTTGCTGGTCGAGATGGACGGCTTCGAGGCCAACGAAGGTATCATCATCATCGCGGCGACCAACCGCCCCGACGTGCTCGATCCGGCGCTGCTGCGTCCGGGTCGCTTCGACCGGCAGGTCGTGGTGCCGATCCCCGATATCGACGGCCGCGAAAAAATCCTGAGCGTGCATATGAAGAAAGTGCCGCTCGCACCAGACGTGCTGCCCCGCGTTATCGCGCGTGGCACCCCTGGCTTCTCCGGCGCCGATCTGGCCAACCTTGTCAATGAGGCTGCGCTGCTCGCCGCGCGCCGCAATAAGCGCCTTGTCGCCATGCAG
>CANEVG010000318.1 GCA_947442095.1 Sphingomonadaceae bacterium | reverse complement strand
CGGCAGGTGGCATCTGCTCACACCGAAGCCGCGGATTTCCGCATTGCAGCGTATAGCGCGGCAGTGGAGCATTAATACCAGCCTTGGTTAGAATTATTACGCTTGACCTATTAGGTAATATCGATAGCTGAAGGAATATGCAAATTCGGCTCACAAGTTCGGCAGTCAATCCAAACACAATCCAATTTCGTAGCGGGATTGGGAAAAGTGGTCAGCAGGTTGGAAGTCCTGTGGAGTATAAATCCCGCGGTTCGGATTTGTGATCCGAAACTTTGAATAGTTTGGAAGTACGTTTGGCGAAGTCACGTCAGCATTGGGTGCAATTGCCCTTTGGCCCATCTGGTATTTTTAGTCAGGTGGCCGACTGTACGCTGAATTGAATGAGGTAATCTACTACGCGTCAGCTTTCGCAAAGAGGCGGCGCTGGCCTGCCAAGTGTAGGCCGCTATGGGTGGGATGTCACTTATCGACAGGCTTTTACGCAACAAGCGGGGGCTCGAGTGACCAAGCAATTCAACCGTTCCAAACTGGCGATCCGTTCGACGCTGGTGTGTGCCACGATCCTGATGGGCAGCACCGCCATACCCGCCTATGCGCAGGCTGAGGCGGTTGTTCCGCAGGCGGATGCAGACAGTGCCGACAGCAACGCAATTATCGTCACCGGTACGCGGCGATCGACTTCGATCCAGGATGTGCCGATCAACATAAGCGCCGTGGGATCGGAACAGCTCGCGCGCCAACGCATCGACGACGTGCGCGACATCGCTGATTTCACGCCGGGTCTCACCATCGCGGACACCGGCCCGGGCACGACCGGCACGATCGTACTGCGCGGCCTCAATGCCTCCGACACCGACGCGACCGGCAACAACAACGATACCGCCATGGGCATTTATCTTGGCGAGGTACCGCTCTACTACGACTTCAAGATGCTCGACATCGCGAGGGTCGAGGTGCTGCTTGGGCCGCAGGGCACGCTGTATGGCCTTGGTACGTTGGCCGGTGCGATCCGCAATATTCCCAACCGTCCGAACCTGACCGACTACGAAGCCGAGATGCATGGCCGGGTTTACGGCAAGGATGAAGCGTCCAAGGTCGGTTTTCAGGCGGACGGCGTGATCAACATTCCCCTCGTCAAGGATCGCATCGCGTTCCGTTCGACGACCGGCTATTATTTCGATCCCGGCTTCATCGACTATCCGCTGCTGGTTCAAACCCCGGGCGTGTCGCTGGCGCAGCCCGCTGGTTCGGGCCCGATCACCCCGGCTTTCTTTGATGCCAATTTGTTCCGCCGCAAGGATTTGAACTTCGAGCGCACTTTCACATCACGCAACCAGCTGTTGTTCCAGGTGCTCGATGATCTCTCGGTCAACTTCACCTATGCCTACCAGCGCACCCGTACCCAGGGCGGCCAGTACAACAGCGATGGTGTGTTTGGCACTGGCCGCTACGAGAGCGCCGCGCGCTTTGCCGAGCCGGTAACCCGCAGCGCCAATCTGGTGAGCATGGAAATCAATGCCGGTGTCGGCGGGGTTTTCGATCTGGTGTCGACCACAGGGTACACCGAGATTCGCAACAACCGCCGCGGTGACAACACCGATCTGTTGCTCGATCTCGACTATGATTACGAGACGTTCCCGGCGTTCACGAGCTTCAACCAGACCATCAGCAAGCGTAAGCAGATCAATCAGGAAATCCGCCTCGTTTCGACGCACGGCGGCCCCTTCAGCTGGGTGCTCGGTGGATTCTTCAACGAGCAGAAGTTCCAGAGTGACTACACCGAATTTGTGCCAGGCCATCCGTGGGTTGATCTGGCCACGAACCCGACGGAAGTAGAGTATGCGTCCTTCAACCGGTCGAAGATTACCGAAAAGGCCGTGTTCGGCGAAGGCACGTTCAAGATCACGCCGCAGTGGCAGGTTACGGCTGGTGGTCGTTACTTCAGCTACACCTCGCAGGTTGCGGGCCGCGCGGTGACGCCGTTGCTGGGCGATCCGATCAGCCCTTATGATCTTCCTTCGGCGGGCGGGACATCGAAGAAGAGCGGCGGCGTGTGGAAGTTTAACTCGTCGTACAAGATCACGCCCGGTGTCATGATCTATGCCACCTACAGCAAAGGTTATCGCATTGGCGGACCCAACACGGTTGCACCTTGCATCCTCCCGCTGAAGCCGCCGCCATTTCAGAACGTGTGCGCTCTTCCGAACGAGCAGCAGTTCGGTCCTGACACGACCAAGAACCTTGAAGTCGGAATTCGTGCGGAACTGTTCGACCGCAAGCTGACCCTGAACATGAACGCCTTCAAGATTGATTGGGAAGGCATCCAGGTCGCTTCCTCAACGATCAACGGCATTGTCGGCATCACGGTGAATGGCGGCAAGGCTAAGTCTGAAGGCTTCGAAGCTTCGTTCCAGTTGCGGCCCATCGATCGTCTGTCGATCCAGGGAACATATGCCTTCACGAACGCTCGGTTGACCGAGGATGTGCCCGCTATCATCGCGGTGAACAGCCCGGCAGGTACCTACCCCAGCAGGCCGATCCAGCTGGACGCTTTGAAGGGTGATCGCCTGCCCGGATCGACCCGCAACAGCGGTAGCCTTGGCGTCAACTACACCGCTCCGCTGGGGAACGGCGAGCTGATTGCCGACTGGACCGCGACCTATCGGGGCGACGTCGTCAGCCGGCTGGGTTGGGAGCGTGCGTTTGGCGACAAGCTGCCGGGCTTTGTGCTGCATCGCGCGTCGCTGACCTATCAGACCGACAAGTACAGCATCGGTGTTTTCGGCAATAACATCTTCAACAAGTATGCCGTGACGGCGATTTCCAATGATCGTTCACGGATAGGCCTAAATGACGGAGTTTTGCTGCGCTACCTACGTCAGTCGGTGATCAATCCGCGCACTTTCGGGCTGGAGATGCGGGTCCGCTACTAAGGGTGGCCAACGGTTGGTTGGAGGGTAGGAGGCAGGGTTGAACTTTGCCTCCTTTCCTGCGATTTTAGTGGCGAGGAGCTAGGTGATCATGAGCAAAAGCATCGGCAGGCAATTGGTAGATCTTATCCCGCCTGCGACTTTGGCAGCGGTGGTGGCGTTCTGGTATTTTGCGCCGGCGGCCTGGGTGGCGAACCCCTGGAGTCTGCTTGTCTTGTCCAGCACCGTGACCGCGTTCGTGCTCGGCCTTGAACTGGTCTTCGAACGGCATCCCACATGGCGGATGAACCGGCAGGAATTCGCGACCGATCTGTTCTACTTCGTCCTCTACAACACGCTCATTCCGCAGATCGCCGCGCTGCTCACTGAACCGCCGCTTCACGCGCTCAAGGAATCCTGGGGCATTGCGACCCCGTGGATCGCGGCATCCCCGTTTGTCGTGCAGGTCGCGATCGTCATGTTCGTTTGGGAAATAGGTCAGTACTGGATGCACCGCCTGATGCATAACTGGGAGCCGTTCTGGCTGACCCATGCGCCGCATCACCATGTTACCCAGCTCAATGCCATGAAGGGCGCGGTGGGCAACCCGATCGAGCTGCTCCTGATCAGCATCGGCGTGGTGGCGCTGCTCGATGTTGCACCAGCGGCCTATCTTGCGGCGTTCAGCGCGTTGAGCACGATTTCCGTGTTCAACCATGCCAATGTCCGGTCCGATCCGCCGCTGTTCTATGCGTTCTTTTTCACCACCATCCGGCACCACAGCTTCCACCATTCGGTGGGCTATGAAAACACGCGCTGCAATTATGGTAACTCGCTGATCTTGCTCGACCGGATCTTCGGCACCTACAAGGAAGGCGAGGGCATCGAGGTGGGCCAAGATGACCGCCGCCGCCTTTCGATCCGCGAGCAGTGGCTGTTTCCCTTCCGCCCGATGATCGATTGGGCGCTGGGCAAAAAGGGCGAGACGTCCGCTGCCGGCAACTGATCGCGCAGCTGGTATCCGCAGCGCCCTGCGGCATGGCGAGTTGGGCAGGGCGGAGCAACTCGCGGCCGCACTCGTCGCGCAAGTTCCGGCCGAGGCCGAAGGGCACTTCCTGCTCGGTATGGCCAAAGCGGAAACAGGCCGTGTTTCTGCCGCGATTGCCGATGTTTCGCGCGCCATCGCGCTGGTTCCCCGGGGTGAGTACCGCGCACAGCTGGCGCGGCTGCAGATCATGCTGCGGCAGGACGGGGCGGCGGTGGAGACCTTGGCTGCGGCAGAACAGGCGCTGCCGGATGATGCACTGAGCCGCGACACGATGGGCTGCGTCTATGCGCGGCTGGGTGAACACGCCGCGTCGCTGCCGCATTTCACCGAGGCCGTGCGGCTGGCCCCCGACAACACCGAATTCCGCTACAACGAGGCGGTGGCGCTCAATTTCATCGGAAAAGTGGCCGAAGCGGAAGCGGCGCTGGAGGCGCTGCTGGCGATCGCGCCCGATGCCGCGCGGGCGCATCATCTGCTCTCCAGCCT
>CANEVG010000317.1 GCA_947442095.1 Sphingomonadaceae bacterium | reverse complement strand
GCTTCGGCGGCAAACAGCGCATCGAACTCTGCAGCGCTCACTTGTGCGCGTTCGAACCGTGCCCAGGCATTGCTGTCCGGATCGATCGCGTTGACCTTGCGGACGAAGTCCTGCGGCAACCCGCGTGCGGCTTCCAGCCGGTTGAACGCATCAAACGGGGAGGACGTGATCACCCCGCCGAAATCGAAAATCACCGCTGCGATCGTCATGCCAGCTCCGTTCCTTGCTCACGCCGTTTGCCCGTCGGGCCATAGCGGGCGGGAACCAAGCGGCAAGTGGGCGATTTGACATAGATCATGGCGCTTGTCTCTGCGCGGGCGGATGATTTACCCATCAACCCGACGAAGGAGGAGTCGCATGCGTTCCATTCTCTGCCCGGCCGACAGCGCCGACACGCTTGATGACCGCGTTGAAACCGCTCTGGCCCTTGCGCGCACCACGCGCGGCCATGTCACGTTCCAGATTGCCACGCCGTTTGCCCAGATGGCGATCTGGGAGCCCTTCGGCGGCGCCGCCATATCTGCCCAGGTGATCAACGATGTCCGCGCGGCGGACGAGCAGCTCGGCATCGATCTCGACAAACGGCTGGCTCCGCAGGATGTCGCTTATGATGTGGTGTTGATCGACCAGGGCCGGGTCGAGGGTGTTGCTGCTGCGGCGCGGTTCACGGACCTGATCGTGGCGAGCCTCGACGATCCGGCGCTCGAGGAAATTGCCATCGGATCGCACTGCCCGGTTCTGGCCTTGCCCAAGGGGGAGCCGATGCTCGCCTTTGACCGGCCGATGCTGCTTGCATGGGACGGAGGGTACGAGTCGGCCGCTGCGATGCGCGCGGCGCTGCCACTGCTGGCATTGGCGAGCGCGGTTCATATTCTGACCGTGCGCGAGAAGGAGGACACCTTCCCTGCCCGCGATGCCGCGTCCTATCTTTCGCGCCACGACATTCACGCCGAAGTCCACGAGCTCGAGCGGCACGGATCGATTGCGGCGACGATTGCCGAAACGGCACAGGACCTTGATGCCGGGCTGATCGTAATGGGCCTGTTCGGCAAGAGCCGGCTGCGCGAACTGATACTGGGCGGCGTATCGCGTGAACTGCTCGCCAAATCGGCGGTACCCCTGCTTCTGGCGCACTGACCCGAGCATCACGGCTGCTGGACCGGAAATGCTGCACTGCACTTAATACCGGTATCTCATTTTCGAATGGCGGTGCCAGGGGATCGGAATCAAAGGTCTGGATTGTTTAAACTTTCCAGCATTTCTGGGCCCTCGCCGCTGATGAATGCAAAAACTGCAACCACTCTGGCTCATTTCGCACTTGCGAAGAGGACAAGGTAGTTGCATATGAAAATGGCCTTTCAGGCATCCTCTCCCAAAACTTTCAGGCCCGGTTGGCAACGACCGGGCCTTTTTTCTTGGGGCACGGGCGGTGGCTTTTCGGTACTGGGGCAGGCAAATTTGCGATGGGATTCGGGCGTTTGCGCTCTCTCTTGCATAGCAACGCTTGACGCCGCATGCGTCGCAGCGTATCGGCCTGCTCCTGTTTGAGCCCCTTTGCGCGCAGCAAAACCGGGCTTTCCGATTCGATTAGACAAAAAAGAGCACACCGATGAAGCGCACTTTCCAGCCCAGCAACCTCGTGCGTGCACGTCGCCACGGTTTCCGCGCCCGCACTGCCACAGTGGGTGGCCGCAACATCCTGCGCGCTCGCCGCGCGCGCGGCCGCAAGAAGCTTTCGGCCTGATTCAAGAGCGCTCCGCCGCGGCTGCGCATTCTCCGCCTTGCGGGTCACGCGCTGCGAAGCTCGGGATCATTGCGAAGCGAGCTGATTTTCTGGCCGCAAATCATGGAATCCGGGTCGCAAGGCCCGGATTTGTGCTGTTGGTGAACCCTTTGGCGCGCGGCGATGGCTCGCTGCGCTTCGGCGTCACTGTCACCAAGAAGATCGGCAACGCGGTCATGCGCAACCGCATGAAGCGCCGCCTGCGCGCTCTCGCACGGGAACTGCTTCCGCAACTGGGCATTGCCGGAGCAGATCATGTGCTGATCGGGCGCGAAAACGGCATTGAGCGCGATTTTGCAGCACTGCGCAGCGAACTGGAAGCCGCGCTTGGCCGCGCGGCTGCGGGAAAAGGCGATCCGCCGCGCCGGAACGGTCCGCCGCGCGGCAAACCGCACGGGCGCGGCAAGTGATCAAGCGCCCGCTGATCCTGCTCGTGCGGCTGTGGCAACTGGGGCCGTCGGTCATCCTGCCGCCCTCGTGCCGCTACAGCCCGTCATGCTCGCAATACGCGATCGAGGCACTGGGCAAACATGGTGCGATTAAGGGTGGTTGGCTGACAGTGAAGCGGCTATTGCGCTGCCATCCGTGGGGTGGCCATGGCCATGATCCGGTGCCCTGAAGCGGGCGCCGGTGTCGATCTCGGCACCGATATTCTAGAACGCGAGGCATAGTGGAAAATCAGCGCAACCTGATCCTGGCCATGGTCCTGATGGGCCTGATGCTGGTGGGCTGGGACATGGGCCTGCGGTATTATTATCCGCCCGTGCCCAAGCGCGCGCCCGTTGCCGGTGCACCTGTTGCCGGTGTTCCCGCTGCTGCACCGGGCACATCTGCTGCGCCGAATCGCGAAGGCGGGCTGCAGGCCCCCGGCGATGTGGCGCTCGAGAAACAGGATCTGGCGCAGGCGCTTGCCGCCGGCCACCGGATCCCGGTCGATGCACCGGGGCTCAAGGGTTCGATCAACCTGATGGGCGGCCTGATCGACGATCTGACGCTGGCGCGCCACCGGGACAGGCTGGAAAAGGGCAGCCCGCAGGTGCGCATGTTTTCGCCCGCAGGCACTCCCGCGCAGCACTATGCGCAGATCGGCTGGCTCGGGCAAAACGGTGTCGCTGCGCCCACCGGTGACACGATGTGGCAGGCCGAAGGCGCGCGCCTCACGCCGTCTACCCCGGTCACGCTGCGCTGGACCAATGCTACCGGGCAGACGTTCGCGATCCGCTATGCGATCGACGCGAACTACAAGATTTCAGCGACCCAGTCGGTCACGAACGCAGGGCCCGCGCCGGTTTCGGTCAAGCCCTTCGCGCTCGTCAACCGGACCAGCAAGACTGCTAGCCTCAACACGTGGAACATCCACTCAGGTCCGATTTCCGCCAACGACGGGACGGTCGATTTCGTAGTCAGCTACAAATGCGACGGCGGCATCTACATCATCTCCTCGTGCACGGATCTGGCCGAGTCGAAGATCGTCCAGAGACCTGGGCAGCCGAACTGGATCGGCTTTACCGATATCTATTGGCTCTCCGCCCTCGCACCTGCACCGGGCAGCAAGGCGCAAAGCACGTTCCGTTCGCTGGGCGACAGCATGTTCCGTGCTGAACTGGTCTGGCCCGCCACACAGGTCATGCCTGGCCAAAGTAGCAACCAGAGCGTCAGCATCCTTGCGGGTGCGAAGGAAAACAACGTCCTGGAAGCCTACGAGGCGCAGGGCATTACCAACCTCTCGCTTTCGATCGACTGGGGCTGGTTCCGCTGGTTCGAGAAGCCGATCTTCTGGCTGCTCGATTCGCTGTTCCGTGCGGTCCACAACTTCGGCCTTGCGATCATCCTGCTTACGGTGATCGTGCGCGGCATGATGTTCCCGGTAGCGCAGCGCCAGTTCGCTTCGATGGCAGCGATGCGCGCGATCCAGCCCAAGCTTAAGGTCATTCAGGAACGCTTCAAGGACGACAAGGCGCAGCAGCAGCAGGAAATCATGGCGCTCTACAAGGCGGAAGGCGTGAACCCGCTCGCCGGTTGCCTGCCGATCTTCCTGCAGATCCCGATCTTCTTCGCGCTCTACAAGGTGCTGACGCTGACCATCGAGATGCGCCACCAGCCGTTTGCGCTGTGGATCAAGGATCTTTCCGCGCCCGATCCGCTGCATGTGCTCAATCTGTTTGGCCTGCTGCCGTTCACCCCGCCCGAATTCCTCGGAATTGGCATTCTCGCGATCCTGCTGGGGGTTACCATGTGGGCGCAGTTCAAGCTGCAGCCTGCCGCGATGGACCCGGCGCAGCAGCAGGTGATGAGCCTGATGCCGTGGATGATGATGTTCGTGATGGCTCCGTTTGCGGCAGGCCTGCTGATCTACTGGATCACCTCGAACGTGCTCACCATTGCGCAGCAGAAGTATCTCTACAGCAAGCACCCGCAGCTGAAGGCGCAGGCGAGCAAGGACCAGCTCGACATTGACCGGGTTGCCGCGCGTGAAAAGAAGGCCGTCCAGGACCAGAAGGCTGCTGGAACTCCGAGCAAGCCGAAAACGCGATGACCGCCGAACTGGAAGCCGAAGCGGCTGCAGAAGCGGTGGGGCAGGCCGAGCTGGAAGAGCGCGCGCGGGTTCTGTTTGCCGGCCCAATCGAATTCCTGAAATCGGCGCCCGCGCTCAAGTTCCTGCCCGATCCCGAGGTGCCCGAG
>CANEVG010000316.1 GCA_947442095.1 Sphingomonadaceae bacterium | reverse complement strand
CGCACATGCCCATATTTCTGGTCACGGTGTTCGCCAAAAACGAGAAGGACAATTTGAGCAAGGCTGAGCAGGTCGCCGCGATCGAGCTGAGTAAAATACTGCTTGGTACATACGGAGACAGACAATGAACGCCTACGACAGCATCATGCAGGGCCTGAACGAGGCCGTGGCCTTTGCCCAGGGCAAAGATGTCGGTGCGAAGGTGCATCATGTGGATGTTCCGACTGTGGACGTTGCGGCGATCCGCGCGCGCACCGGTTTGTCGCAAGGTGCCTTTGCCCGGAGCATTGGTGTGGCGAAAGGCACGTTGCTCAATTGGGAGCAGGGTCGCCGCTGCCCGACTGGTCCTGCCCAGGTTTTGCTCGCCATGATCGATAAGAAGCCGGCGCTGGTGACAGAGCTTCTGCGTCAGACCGCAGCCTAATTTTTGTTTGGAGGGTTGAACGGTTCAACCGTGTAACTGTCCGAAACGGGCCTCCACCGGCGACCGCTTGGAACGTTTCGGTGCCCCAAAAATGATGACTTTTGTCGTGTCCCTTTCCATTCAAGAGGACATGAACCTGGTATCTGATAGATGTACCGTATAATCTCGGGTGCCAAAATCGAGCACCTCCTGCGCATTGCGTTGCAATCCGCTGAAAGAACCAAGCATTTGGGCAGGTGCCTCGCCGCCGCCGCAGTCACATAAGCGGTCCAAAGATCGACCATTGGCTGCGCTGAACCGGATTCTGCGTGTCGGTCGAATCGCTTGGCAACCGCAGCTATTTGCGCGAATGCTGCTTGGGGGTCACATAAGACCTCGTGCAGCCCTCCTCCGCTGTTTCGCAACTGAGACTGAGTGCATGCCGTTGTTATTCAACACCTATCCCATTTTGGGTTTCAGCTCAGGAATGTAGCCGAGGAGACACCATACGATGCCCATGGACGGAACCAGCTACGACATCGAAGCCGACTTCGAGATCCTGGAGGCGATAGGCGCGCACGTCGAAGACATAGTCGAAACGCTCGTGCCCCCAAGCGCGATCCAGAAAACCCTGCGTCGGTGGCTGATCGGACATGCTGATCTGCCGGAAGACGATGACGCACTGGGATGCCTTACGGTGTTGGCCGCCGATCTCGAAATGTTCACGCCATCGATGAGCGGCCGGACCATGGTCGATCGCTACGTCAGAGCCAGGTCACCCGCATCCCCCGAAGATCGACAGGCTTTTCAAGCGCTGAGTGCCGCACAATTTCATCTGGTCAAGATTGTTGATCGGGAGGGACCAGACCTTGTTCAACTGAGAGATCTGGTCACGGGTGAAAGCCTCTTGCTGTTGGACGAGCGGATATCGTCGCTGGCGGCAGGGCAACCGACGGCCATGCGCCTTTGCCCGCTCGAAAGCGGCCGGCACGTGCTGATCTCCCCGCTGTTCGCGATGGACGAGTCGATGCTCGGCGAGGCCATGACATTCGTCCGTCATGGCCGCCCGCTCGGGACTGGTCATCGATGTGCAGCGAGCCTTTACCGCAATGTGGCCCGACGCGGATTCAAACCCATACCGCAACTGATCGGCAAATTGGGCAAAGATGCAATCTTCGATTTTCTGTCGGAGGTGGAGGAGAACCTCTCTCCAATCCAACACTTGGCCATCCGCTGGACCGAGGCTGATGATGCGGATTCTGATCTGGTGTTCGAAGCGCGCACCCTGGCATCGGTGGACAATCTGGTCGACGCTCTTGGATGTTTCGCCCAGGCCGATTGGGACGACACCCCCGACGGTCTGCGAACTGCGTTCGAACAGATCGCCACCCTGCAAGTGGAGACGATTGTTGGGCGCGCCCGAGCCGGCGTGCATGGCGCTGCCGACTTGCTCGATCAGGTGGCGGCCGAGGTCGCAGGCCATATCGCGCGGGGCAATATGGAAGCCGGCGCGCGCGACCTATTCGATCGGCTGAGACAGCGCTCAGCCTTTTCGGGGGCGAAAAATCCGGCCGGAAACGCTACGGCGGAGGCGGCAGAGATCGACCGTGTGATCCAGCGCATCCAGGGCTTGCGCGCCAAGACGGCCGATCGTGGCTGCACCGAGGCGGAAGCCATCGCAGCAGCAGCCAAAGTCTCCGAGTTGCTCGCCCGGCATGACCTTACGCTCGACGAGGTTTCGGTGCGCCGATCAGACTGCGAAGGGGTGAGTGTGGCCACTGGACGCAAGAGGCGCGCGCCAGTGGATTCCTGCGCACAGTCAGTCGCTGCGTTCTGCGATTGCCGAGTTTGGGGAGAACATCGTGCAGATGGCGGGCTGGGTTTTGTATTCTTTGGCCTGAAGGCCGATGTCGAAGCCGCGCGTTTTCTGCATGACCTGATTGAAGTCACCTTCGATACGGAAAGCGCGAATTTCCGGCGCAGCGCAATCTACCAGTCGCTGCGCGGGGGCGATCGCCGGACGGCGCTCAATTCATTCCAGATCGGCCTCGCCAACGGCATTTCCGGTAAACTCGCCGACCTTAAGGCTGCCCGCCAAGGCAGCGAAGGTCAGAGCACGGGCTTCGACCTGGTCGCGGTCAAACATTCGGTGTTGGACGAAGAGATCAGTCGGCTCGGCCTCCACTTCACCACCCGTACAGCGACTTCGCGGCGCTACGTCCAAAGCGATGCCTACCACGCCGGCAAGGTCGCCGGGGCCTTGTTCGAACCCGCTGTCGCATTAGGGAGCTGACTCAAGGAGTGAACGCGCAAACCGGCGCAGCGCCCCTATGTCCCCCGACGCGACGGACGCCGTCCTCATTTGTACAAGATAATCGAAAAGCAACCGTAGCCGCGACTTTTCTCCCAATCGCTATTGTGCGGCGACGTCTGCCTTTTCACTGGCGCAACCCGTGCCCAAGCGCCTATAATTTCGGCAGTGCAGGCGAGGATCTTGTCCGGCGGTGGCAACCATGTGCAACCACACGTTCTCGCCGCGAAGGCGGTTCCAAGTAGGTGGCCCTGTCAAACCTTTCAGCATCCGCGCCAGCGATGCTGTCTTGCACACTGAGCCAGGAGCCGAGCGGATGCTTACAGAGGAGCCGGAGGCCGAGCCCATCAAATTGAGCGAGTTGGTCGACGCTTTCGAGTTCGTGAGCGTCTCAGACCTCAACGAACACCAAGCCTATATCTGCAAAAGGACCGGCTGGATTATCTTCGTGTCGGAAGGTGTGGATCTGAAAGAGGACATAGAATTCCCTGACGATCCCGAGCCGACCCATTATCTGCAAGTGCCCCATCGACGAGACCTCGATCTTGGCAGACGGCTAGCCCTGTCGTTTGTTGCTGAAGAACTCCCCGACTTATTTGACGAGGCCATGGAAATATTCAGCCATAAAGGCGCCTACAGTCGCTTCAAGCAACTGGTACAGGCGACCGATACACTCGACGAGTGGTATGCGTTCGAAGCGCGGGTGACCGAAACGGCGCTTTCAGAGTGGATCGACGAGGTCGTGGTGACGTTGATTGACAATGAGCAGCCAGCTTGATGGTTGGCCAGCTGAACGGAGCGACGATTTCATGACCCAGGTCCAATGCCATACCTGTCACGCCGGAGTTGCCAGCTATGATGTGATTCACTTCGGCTCGATGGAGACAGGCTACCGGGATCTTTGCAGTCACTGCTTCAACGAGGAGGTCGGACGCACAGGACAGATTGAGCTCGAGCAAGTTCGCTTCCAACCTATCGACATGTTGGACGCAGCCGGGGTCAAGCGCAGATTTCATTTCCTCCTGCTGCATCTGGGTGACCGGGTGTCGCTCGAGGCCTTCGAACTTCAGGACGGCGAGCGCGGGGGCTACCAGTTTCAGATCCTCGACGAGGCACAGGCCGATCTCTTTGATCTCATGGCGCGGCTTGTCGAGCGCATGCGACGCGCGCTCTCGCTGCGGCACTTGGTGGACGATGGCCAGAGGTGTTCGATCGCGGATAAGACCGTCCGTGGGCGAATCGATTGCGACCTAGGATCGGCTGATCGCGTCCCCATACTGGTCATCGACGGTCGCGAGGTGAACTGGGAACAATTCGGCCAGATGCTAATGACGTTCGAAGGATGGCAGTTCAAGTTCGAGATCAAGGATCCAAGCGAGCAGGTTTAGAAAGTTTGTCAGCTGCTACCTGTCAATCGGCACTCAATATTGACCCCCTAATCGGCGCGTAAAATTGCCCCCCCTTTGGGTTCGGCGTGCGGTTATCCCGGTATTCCATGGGAGGGGCCCGCGCATGCCGCCGCACGCCGTCAGGTGCGCTGGCGCTGGCATGCGTGGGCGCGGGCCCTGTGGAAGCGCCTTACCGGCGGACGGACTATCTGGGCAAGCGCAAGGTCTTGATGCGCGATTGGGCTGATTTTGTAATGGCGGAAAGCGAGTAAATCGCTCATCAGCTAACGTCGACACCTAGGCAGCAACCATTTCTGCACCCGTTCGGTAGCATTTTTGTCCAAAGATTCGACGTGCAAGAGCT
>CANEVG010000315.1 GCA_947442095.1 Sphingomonadaceae bacterium | reverse complement strand
TGTATAGTTCGGGTTGAAACCCGTGCCGAGTTCGAGAATCGCGGCGATCCGGCCGTCTACCTCGATAGTTCCGGTGGTCGGTGTAAGGGTGCCAGCTATCATCTTAAGAAGGGTGGACTTGCCCGCGCCGTTCTGACCGACGACCCCGACCACCTCTCCACGCGCGATTGAAAAGTCGAGGTTTTCTAGCACAGCCTTGTCCCGGTGTCGCTTGCGTCCCGTCAGAGCCTCGACAAGGAGGTCGCGTGGGGTCTCGTACATTTTATAACTTTTGGAGAGCCTCATGACCCGGATGGCCGGGACTTCCAGGGCACTGGGATCCGTCGTCACAGAGCATCTCCGAAATGGTCCTTGGTGATCATGTAGAGCCGCGCGCCCACGACGAAGGCCCCGATGCTTAGCACGGCGTTGGCAACCCAGGCTCCTGGGTGGGCGATCGCACCGAAGTAGAGTGCGTCTTGCCAGCACCAGATAACGGACGAAAGCGGGTTGAACGAGATCACGACCTCGACAGCCCGCGGCAACCCACCCGGCCGGTACAGGATCGGCAAGAGGAACAGGCCAAGGCCCAAGAGGACATTGATGATTTCCTTAAGGTCACGAAAGAACACACCTAGGCAAGAAATCATAAGTGACAATCCAGCCGCCAGGATCGCCAATAGCACAGTTAGGATCGGAAGGAGGGCGTATGTGATGGGCAACGCGAACCCGCTCGAAAATAACGAGTACACCAGCATGAAGCCTAGCGCGATCGAGAAGAAAATCCCAGGGCCGTATAACCCCTTGATCGGGATGATCTCTAGTGGAAGGGCCACCTGCTTTACGATCGTTGCGTTCTGCACGACAGCCATGGGCGCCTTCCCGAGAACGAGGGTTAAGGTCAGCCAAGGGGTGAGGCCTGAAAAAAGGAAGACCGTGAAGTCAAAATTTGAGCTTGGGGCGTCCTCGAGCCGTGTAAAGAACACGAAGGTGAACACGAAGAGGTAGGTGCCCATCGTCAGAAGGGGCTGCATAATAGTACAGCCGAGCCCAAAGCTCTGCCCAACATGCTGGTCGTGGACGTCGCGCTTGGCCAACGACCAAGCCAGCCTGCGATGATGCCACAAGCTGCCCAAGAGTTCGAAGGAACTGTTCAAGTACGCAATCACCGTCAGACGCCCCTGCAGCTCATGCCATCGCGGAGGCGGGAATGCCCCCAAGCCGACTCGGCACCGGCATTGCGAACGGATCTGCAGGGTCGATCCACATCTGGAACCACAACTCGAGCATTAGCAACGCCCAAATCCGCGTCGACCAATTCTGGCCCTCGCTGTGCCAGTCCAGCATCGTCTTGACGTAGTCGAGGTTGAAGAGGCCACGATGAAGGGCGCTGCTACTGAGTAGAGTGTCATAGGCAAACTCTTTGAGATCATTGCGTAGCCATTGATCAATCGGTACGCCGAAGCCCATTTTAGGTCGGTACATAAGGTCATGGGGAAGGTACCGCTCCAACGCCTTCTTGAGAAGCGACTTAGGCTCCGTGCCTGCGAACCGCTGGTGCTCCGGAATAGTCGCTGCCCAGACCATCAGTTCTTGGTCGAGGAACGGCGAGCGCGCCTCAAGCGAGTTCGCCATTGAGGCGATGTCCACTTTGACCAGGAGGTCGTCCGGCAGATAAGTATGGACATCGGCCCAAGCCGCGCCGAGAGTCAATGACGGAGCTTCGTCAAAGTAACGGTCGAGACGGTCTAGGGCGGAGCGGCCGAGATAGGGCGCCATACCTTCGGCGTAAGTATACTTTTTTGCCTCATCTGAGAAGTAGGCGATAGATTGCTCGTAACGTCTACTTGAGCGATCGAAACGCTTCTCCAGCACCTCCTGCACACGGCGGATGAACGTGAACCGGTCAGCCCCGAGAGGCATGCCATGGGCGAGCTGGCGAAGAGGCTTGGCAAGCCAATGCGGCATGCCATTGCTCTGCTCTAGCTTGCGGCAGTTAAGGTAGCGCGTATAGCCCAGAAAGCTTTCATCGCCGCCGTCGCCATTGAGGGCGACCGTCACGTGTTCTCGGGCTATCTTGGATACGTAGTAGGTCGGGATGGCAGATGAATCTGCATATGGTTCATTATAGAAATAGACGAGGTCATGAAGCACCTCAAGGGCATTCGGACGTACGACGAACTCGTGATGGTCGGTGCCATAACGCTCCGCAACCGCCCGAGCAAAAGGACGCTCGTCATAGAGCTGCTCCTCGAAGCCGATGGTGAAGGTTTTTACCGGGCGACCAGACTCAAGAGCCATCATAGCCACGATGGCCGAACTGTCCACGCCGCCGGAGAGGAAGGCGCCGAGCGGCACATCGGCAATCATCCGTAAGCGGGTCGCCTCGCGCAGCTTATCGATAAGCTCCTCTGCCAACTCATTTTCACTGCGCTGCTTTGTACGATCTGGCTTTGGCAGCTCGAAATAGCGTGTAATCTTCGGCGAACCGCCCCGCTCAAGGACGAGCATGTGACCAGGCGGGAGCTTCTGGATACCTTTGAAAGCAGACATCGGCGAAGGGACATACTGGAAGGTCAGATATTCGTGAATGGCGTCGAGGTCTGGCTGGCGCGGAACTCCCGGCCAGCGGAGGATTGACTTGATCTCCGAGCCGAACACGAGGGTTCCGTCGAATATTCCATAGCAAAGAGGCTTTTTGCCAATCCGGTCACGCAGCAACACCAAGCGATCCCGACCTGCGTCATAGAGCGCGATGGCGAACATTCCGCGCAGCCTATGGACAACGTCGGTTCCCCAAGCGAGGTAGCCCTCGATAATTACCTCGGTGTCCGAATTCGTGCGGAAACGATGCCCTTTCGCTTCAAGCGCGGCACGGACCTCTTGGAAGTTGTAGATCTCGCCGTTGAACACCAGCGCGATTTCACCATTCGCGGAGAACATTGGCTGGTTCGCCGAGGAAGATAAGTCAATAATGGCAAGCCGCGCGTGCGCAAGACCAACCCCTTGACCGCTCCAGACAGCCTTCGCATCGGGCCCGCGGTATTGGCAGGCATAAATCTGCGACAGCAGTAGATGTTCCGTATTGCCCGGGCTTGTGCGCGAATTAATGGCAAAAAAGCCAGCGATCCCGCACATCAAAAAGTTTCCATCGTAAAGATAACCGAAATGTTCATATAGTTAAAACTCCTTCTGACCAGACATTAGCTCACGCCAGCCTGAACCACCCCGAGTTTGCCAGAGGCTGTTTTTCTTGGGCCTGTCGCGTATTTGTGCTTCTCTGATCTCTTGTTTAGGCCGCTTAGCGTTCGAATGCCAGGGGGCTTTTGCCTCCCGTATCAACGCCGGTTGAAATCTGGCCCAGTTTCCGTCTGGGTGCCGGTTCAAACCTACCCCATTTTTTACCCTGGGATAGGGCTAGCCCCATCCCAGGGTATCGTTCTTCATCTGGGCTGCTGCCGGTTTGGTGGACAGTGGGTTAAGCTAGCATAGCGCGGGCCTCGAACACCATTGGGCTGAGATAGCCCAGTTTCGAATGTCGACGCCGCGGGTTGTAGAAGCGCTCGATGTAGTCGAACACGTCGGCTCGGGCTTCATCTCGGGTTCGGTAGACCTTGCGCAATGTCCGTTCGGTCTTCAAGGATGAGAAGAAGCTTTCCATCGCCGAATTATCCCATACATTGCCTGCCCGGCTCATCGAACAGGTGATGCCGTTGTCGGCCAACAGACGCTGGAACTGTTCACTGGTGTATTGAGATCCTTGGTCCGAATGGTGCAGCAGCGCGTCGGCCTTGCCGCGTCGCCAAACTGCCATCATCAGGGCGTCCATCACCAGTGATGCATCCCGGTCAGCCTTCATGGACCAGCCGACGGCACGCCGGGAGAAGAGATCCAGCACGGCGGCAACGTAAAGCCAGCCCTCCGCGGTCCAGATGTAAGTGAAATCGGCCAGCCATTTCTGGTTCGGCCGGTCCGCCGTGAAATCTCGGCCCAGGATGTTGTCAGCAATCACCGACCTTTCGCCATCGTCCTTGGGCTTTGCACGGCGCTTCGGGCGAGCTCTGAGGGCATTGATCCGCATCAGGCGTTCGATCCGGTGAAGCCCGCAGGCCAAGCCATCTTCAAGGACATCCCGCCATACGCGACGCGCGCCATAGGTCCGGTCGCTAGCCTTGAAGCTCGTCTCGATCGCTGTGACGAGCTTGGCGTCGTCGATCTCGCGGGTGCTGGTCGGGCGGTTTAGCCAGGCGTGGAAGCCCGAACGCGAGACCTCCAGCACCTCGCAGAGCCAACTGACAGGCCAGATATGTCGATGTCTGACAATGAAGGTGAACCTCATATCGCCTCGCGCGCGAAAAAAGCTGCCGCTTTCTTCAGGATGTCACGCTCCGCCCGGAGCCGGACGACCTCTTTCTTCAAGGCGGCAATCTCAGCCTGATCGGCCCGCATCTGCCCGTTCCCGGGAAAGGCGGCAGCGGGAGCCACGCTC
>CANEVG010000314.1 GCA_947442095.1 Sphingomonadaceae bacterium | reverse complement strand
GCGGCCCCATGCCCTCAGGCGATCTGTGCACCATTGCGCGCGAAGGCCGCAACGATCTTGAGCCGAGCGCCCTCGTGCTGGTGCCGCAGATTGCCGAAGTCCTCGCCGTGCTCGAGGCCAGCGGTGCCTGGCTTGCGCGCATGTCCGGCTCGGGCGCCACGTGCTTTGCGCTTTACGACACGGGCGAAGCTTGCGACGCCGCCGCCGCCGCACTCCCGGCGTCATGGTGGCGTCTCGCCGGCAAACTCCGCTAACTCTCTCCGTTCGTGTCGAGAGAAGTCGAGACACCAAGCGCCAAGGTGTCTCGACTTCTCTCGACACGAACGTTTAGAGGGAGGGATGACTTCCGAAGCCTTCCAGATCCTCGGCACCCCGCGCTTTGGCGGAATTCTCGTGGTGTCCGACCATGCCTCGAACCGCGTGCCCGCCGATATCGATCTCGGCATCGATCCGGCGCTGCTGGTGTCACACATTGCGGTCGATATCGGCGTCGCGGCGGTTGCCGCCATGATGGCGACGCGCCCCGGCATCGCTGCCTATCTGGGCAAAGTCAGCCGCCTCGTGTGCGATTTCAACCGTCCCGAGCATGGCCCCACCGTCTGCCCTATCGCCAGCGACGGCCACGCCATCCCCGGTAACGCGCTGGATCACGCAGGCCACGAAACCCGCCTCGCGCGGTTCTACCGGCCCTATCACGAGGGCCTCGCCGCCTTGCTTGACGCCATGCCGCAAGCGCTGATCCTCTCATTGCACAGCTTTACGCCCCAACTCGCCAGTGACCCGCAGCAGATGCGCCCCTGGCATGTCGGCGTGCTCTACAACGAGGACGACCGCGCGGCGCGCGTCGCGATCCCGCTGCTCGAGGCCGAGGGTCTTATGGTCGGCGATCAGGAGCCCTATTCGGGCCGCCTGCTCAACGCGACCATGAACCGCCACGCCGAGGCCGAAGGGCGGCCCTATCTCGGCATAGAAGTGCGGCAGGACCAGATCACCGATCCCGCAAGCCACGCGGCCTGGGCCGAACGCCTCGCGCGCATTGCCAATCAGGTGGCCGTCACCGTCGGCGGTTAAGCGCCGGACAGGATGGTTGCGGAGATTACTTTCGACCCGTTTCGACCATTGCGGTAGAGGGCGCAGGAACACGCTGCCCAATTTGCGATTCTAGTGACGGAGACCACTGCAATGCCCGTTTATCGTTCCAGAACCACCACTCACGGCCGCAACATGGCAGGCGCGCGCGGGCTGTGGCGTGCGACGGGCATGAAAGACAGCGATTTCGGCAAGCCGATCATCGCCGTGGTCAACAGCTTCACCCAGTTCGTGCCCGGCCATGTCCACCTCAAGGACCTCGGCCAGCTCGTTGCGCGCGAGATCGAGGCGGCGGGCGGCGTTGCCAAGGAATTCAACACCATTGCGGTCGATGATGGCATCGCCATGGGCCACGACGGGATGCTTTATTCGCTGCCGAGCCGCGATCTGATCGCTGACAGCGTGGAATTCATGGTCAACGCGCACTGTGCCGACGCCATGGTGTGCATCTCGAACTGCGACAAGATTACGCCCGGCATGCTGATGGCCGCGCTACGCATCAACATCCCTGTCGTGTTCGTCTCGGGCGGGCCGATGGAAGCGGGCAAAGTCGTGCTGGATGGCAAGGAGCATGCGCTCGATCTGGTCGACGCCATGGTGGCTGCCGCCGACGAGAGTATGAGCGACGAAGACGTGACCGCCATCGAAAAGGCGGCTTGCCCCACCTGCGGTTCGTGCTCGGGCATGTTCACCGCCAATTCGATGAACTGCCTGACCGAGGCGCTCGGGCTCTCGTTGCCCGGTAATGGCTCGGTGCTCGCCACCCACGCCGACCGCGAGCGCCTGTTCCGCGAGGCCGGGCGGCTCGTGGTCGAACTGTGCAAGCGCTATTATGTCGAAGAAGACGAACGCGCCCTCCCGCGCACCATCGCCAGCTTTGCCGCGTTCGAAAACGCAGTGTGCCTCGATATCGCGATGGGCGGCTCGACCAACACGGTGCTCCATCTGCTGGCCGCCGCGCATGAAGCCGGCGTCGATTTCACCATGGCCGATATCGACCGCCTATCGCGCCGCGTGCCGTGCCTCTCGAAAGTCGCGCCCGCCAAGTCTGACGTCCACATGGAAGACGTCCACCGCGCTGGCGGGATCATGGCAATCCTGGGCGAACTGGAGCGCGCCGGGCTGATCGACAACAGCTTGCCGACCGTCCACAGCCTGACCATGGGCGAGGCCATCGCCAAGTGGGACGTCTCCCGCAGCACCGATGCCGCTGTCCACGAATTCTACCGCGCTGCGCCCGGCGGTGTGCCCACGCAGATCGCGTTCAGCCAGTCGCGCCGCTGGAAGGAACTCGATCTGGACCGCGAGACCGGCGTGATCCGCTCAGCTGAACACGCCTTCAGCAAGGATGGCGGGCTCGCGGTGCTTTATGGCAACCTGGCCGTGGATGGCTGCATCGTGAAGACGGCAGGCGTGGATGACACTATCCTCGTCTTCAGCGGCCCGGCCAAAGTCTATGAAAGCCAGGACGCTGCCGTCACCGCGATCCTCACGGGCCAGGTCGTCGCAGGCGATGTCGTCGTCATCCGCTATGAAGGCCCGCGCGGCGGCCCGGGCATGCAGGAAATGCTCTACCCCACCAGCTACCTCAAGTCGAAGGGCCTCGGCGCGGCTTGCGCGCTTGTGACGGACGGACGCTTTTCCGGCGGCACTTCGGGCCTCTCGATCGGCCATGCTTCGCCCGAAGCGGCCGAGGGCGGCACCATCGGTCTGGTCGAGAATGGCGACCTGATCGAGATCAACATCCCCAAGCGTTCGATCCATCTCGCGGTCGACGATGCCGTGCTGGCCGAGCGCCGCAAGGCCGCCCAAGCACGCGGATGGCAGCCCGTGAAGGAGCGTCCGCGCAAGGTAAGCCTCGCGCTGCAGGCCTATGCCGCCATGACGACAAGCGCCTCGCGCGGCGCGGTCCGCGATCTTTCGGGCATCACGCGCCAAGGTCTTCCAGTGGGTCGTGGCTCCACGGATGCCTGACACGCGCCTCGCGCAGGTGCTTGATGTCGCCGCGATGCGCGCTCTCGAAGCCGCACTGATCGCGGCGGGCATCAGCGCAGAGGCCCTGATGGAGCAGGCCGGACGCGCGGTGGGCGAATGGGCGCGGCGGCTTGGCGCGGGCCGGGCGGTCACCGTGCTCTGCGGCCCCGGCAACAACGGCGGCGATGGCTATGTCGCCGCCCGCTACCTGATGGAGCACGGCGTGCCGGTTACAGTGGTCGCCGCGCGTGAGGCCTCGACACGAGCGGCGCGCAACGCCCGCGCGCTCTATAGCGGCGCGGTGGTCGGACCGGAGGCATTGCCCAAAGGTGAAGTGCTGGTCGACTGCTTGTTTGGCAGCGGGCTCACGCGGGCCTTGTCCGAGGACCTTTTCGTCCTGCTGATTACGCTTGCCGAATCCCATCCTCAGCGCCTCGCGGTCGATCTGCCAAGCTGCATCGAGGCTGACAGCGGAGCCTGCCTCAATCCCGGCCTGCCCGAGTTCAATCTCACCATCGCCCTCGGCGCATGGAAACACGCCCACTGGACCATGCCCGCCGCGCCGCTGATGGGCGCGCTGCGGCTTGTCGATATTGGCGTGGCAGCGGTGCCGGGCGCGGTGCAATTGCTCGGCAAGCCGCAGATCACCGCGCCTGCCGCAGATGCCCACAAGTATCAGCGAGGGCTGCTGGCGATTGTTGCAGGACAGATGCCCGGCGCCGCCTTGCTGTCAGCCGAAGCGGCGCAGCGGGCAGGGGCTGGCTATGTGAAGCTGCTTGCACCGACCCGCCCGGAAGGCGTGCCCCCGGCGCTGGTGTGCGAAACCGGCGATCTCGCCGCACTCGATGATCCGCGCATCAAGGCGGTGCTGGTCGGCCCCGGCCTTGGCCGCGATGCCGCCGCAGCCGCCCGGCTTGCCGCCGTGCTGGCAAAGGATCACCCCGCCGTCATCGACGCCGATGCCCTCATGCTGCTGCGACCCGACATGCCCGGCTCGGCCCCCTGTGTGCTGACCCCGCACGACGGCGAAATGGCTGCGCTGGAAGCCGCTCATGGCCTTCCCGGCACCGGCCTGCGCCGGGGCCGTGCGCAGGCGCTGGCCGAAGCCTCCGGCGCTGTCGTCCTGCTCAAAGGCCCGGATAGCCTCATCGCCGCGCCCGGCGGTGAGATCACCCTTGCACCGCGCGCCTCGACTTGGCTGTCGGTCGCAGGCAGCGGCGACGTGCTGGCCGGAATGATCGCGAGCCGTCTTGCCGTCCACGGCGACGCCCATCTGGCCGCCCGCGAAGGCCTGTGGCTCCACGGCGAGGCCGCGCGGCTTGCCGGCCCCGCTTTTACGGCCGGAGAGCTTGCCGCCAAGACCACCCTTGCCCTAAGGGCGGCGCTCCTATGACTGTCATCGCGCCCGAGGGCCT
>CANEVG010000313.1 GCA_947442095.1 Sphingomonadaceae bacterium | reverse complement strand
GCGCGGTGCTTGCAGTGAGAAGACTGAACGAAAGAGCGGCAGCGCGCACGAACCGGGTCAAAAAGACAGACTTTGCCCTGTGGCCAGAGCCTCCAAGTCTATTGAACTGCCAAGCCAGCAACAAGCCGGGACGCCGCCATTGTGGACTGCGTCCCGGCCTTGTTCGTCAGCCGGCGGCGTTTGCGGCGCTGAGGATCGCGCGCACACTGGCGGTGGCGACGTCTTCGTCGATGCCGACGCCCCAGATGACTTTGCCGTCCGAGTTGGTGCATTCGACGTAAGCAGCGGCGCGGGCGTCGCTGCCTGCGCCAAGTGCGTGTTCGGCGTAGTCGCGCACGTCGATCTCGATGCCGAAGCCATCCTTCAGGGTGGCAACGACCGAGGAGATGAGGCCATTGCCGCGGCCTGAGACCGAGCGGACTTCGCCATCGACCGCGATCTTGCCGGCGAAGACGCGGGTGCCGTCGGGGGCGCGGGCCTCCTCGTAGTCAATGAGGCTGAAACGCTGTTCGCCTTCGAGCCGGTAAGTCTTCTGGAACACGCCCCAGATGTCGCCGGCCTGCAGTTCGCGTCCGACTTCGTCCGCCAGATCCTGAACGTGGCGTGAGAAGTGGGCCTGCATCTTCTTGGGCAGCTTAAGCCCCTGATCCTGTTCGAGCACCCAGGCAAAGCCGCCTTTGCCGCTCTGCGAATTGACGCGGATGACCGCTTCGTAGCTGCGGCCGAGATCGGCGGGGTCGATGGGCAGGTAGGGGACGGCCCAGAGCTCGTCGTTCTGGGTCTCGCGCGCGGCGAAACCCTTCTTGATCGCGTCCTGGTGGCTGCCGGAAAAGGCGGTGAACACCAAATCGCCGCCGTAGGGGTGGCGCGGGTGGACGGGGAGCTGGTTGCAATACTCGACCGTCTGGATGACCTTGTCGATGTCTGAAAAGTCCAGCTCCGGATCAATGCCTTGCGTGTACATGTTGAGAGCGACTGTGACGAGGCAACAGTTGCCGGTGCGCTCGCCGTTGCCGAACAGGCAGCCCTCGACGCGGTCTGCGCCCGCCATCAGGCCCAGCTCTGCCGCCGCGACACCGGTGCCGCGGTCGTTGTGGGTGTGGAGCGAGATCACCGCGCTCTCCCGGTTCGGGAGGTTGCGGCAGAAATACTCGATCTGATCTGCGTAGATGTTGGCCGTGGCGGCCTCAATCGTAGCGGGCAGATTGAGGATGATCGGCTTTTCGGGGGTGGGCTGCAGCACCTCCATCACCGCCTCGCAGCAGGCGATGCTGAAATCGAGTTCGGCGGTGGAGAAAGTCTCCGGGCTGTATTCGAAGTGCCAGTCCGTCTCAGGGAAGCGGGCGGCCTGATCGCGCAGGAAGGTGGCTCCGGAGCGGGCGATTTCCTTGATCTCGGCAGGCTCCATGCCGAACACGACTTTGCGCCAGAGCGGTGAGACCGCGTTGTAGACGTGCACAATGGCCTGCTTTGCGCCCGCGAGGCTTTCGAACGAGGTCTTGATGAGGTCTTCGCGCGATTGCGTCAGCACTTGCACGAAGACATCATCCGGAATCTTGCCCTGATCGACGAGACCGCGAATGAAATCATACTCGGTCGCGCCAGCGCTCGGGAAGCCGACCTCAATTTCCTTAAGGCCGAGGCTGAGCAGCAGATCGAAGAAGCGTGTCTTCTTCTCCGCATCCATAGGATCGATCAGCGATTGGTTGCCATCGCGCATATCAGTGGAGAGCCAGCGCGGGGCTTTGGTGATCGTGCGAGAAGGCCACTGGCGGTTTTCCAGCGGGACCTGCGGAAACGGGCGGTACTTGGCCGACGGGGTCTTAAGCATGGACATGGACGTGCTTTCGGATCTGGATTTTCTGCGATTGCGGCGTTTCTTGACCCCTGGGCGCGCGGCGCACCCGGACAGGCCGCCTCAGTTCACGCCCAAGGGCGGATAAGTCGCAGGGTAAGGTCCAGAGCGGCGGTCATTGGAAAAGCCTATGGTGAAACGGGCGCGGCTTGTCCACATTGAAAGCAACTGGGAAAGCTAAAAGGAGAGAGTGATGTCTGATCTTGTGGAGCCATTCGCCTATCACGTCTCGCAGGCGGCGCTGGATGATCTGAACGCGCGGCTGGACATGGTGCGCTGGCCCGAGCGCGAGGCGGTGGACGACTGGTCGCAGGGCGTGCCGCTGGCTGCGCTGCAGGACTATGTGAGCTATTGGCGGAACGGCTATGACTGGCGCAAATGCGAGGCTTGGCTCAACAAGACGGGGCTGTTCACCACCACGATCGACGGGCTGGATATCCGCTTCCTGCATGTCCGTTCGCGGCATGAGGGGGCAACGCCGCTGATCCTAACGCATGGCTGGCCGGGTTCGATTCTGGAGTTTCGCGCATGCGTCGGCCCGCTAAGCGACCCTGAGGCGCATGGCGGGTGCGCGGCGGATGCGTTCCACCTCGTCATCCCGTGCCTGCCGGGTTTCGGCCTTTCGGGGAAACCCGACCGGGGCGGCTGGGGCGTGGAGCGCACCGCGCGGGCCTGGGGCCTGCTGATGGCCCGGCTGGGTTATGCGCGCTGGTTTGCGCAAGGGGGCGACTGGGGCTCAATCGTGACGACGCATATCGGCATGCAGGCGGTGGAGGGCTGTGCAGGCATCCACCTCAATATGCCGTTCACCCCGCCGCTGCCGGAGGAGCTGGCGAACCCGTCGCCTGCCGAACTCAAGGCGCTGGGGGCGCTCAAGCACTATCAGGACTGGGATTCGGGCTATTCGAAAGAGCAATCCACCCGGCCGCAGACGATTGGGTATGCGCTGGTTGATTCGCCCGTTGGGCTGGCGGCGTGGATCTATGAGAAGATGTGGGCCTGGACCGACAATGCGGGCATGCCGGAAAGCGCGCTCAGCCGCGATGCCATGCTCGACAATCTGATGCTCTACTGGCTGACGGCGGCGGGGGCTTCCTCGGCCCGGCTCTACTGGGAAAGCTTCGGCAACACCGGGACGGGCACAATTGGTCTGCCTGTTGCGGTCAGCGCGTTTCCCAAGGAAATCCTGCCGACCCCGCGCAAGTGGATGGAGCGGGTCTGCTCTAACATCGTGCACTGGGGCGAGATGGAGCAGGGCGGGCATTTTGCTGCGTGGGAGCAGCCCGAAGCCTTCGTAGAGGAGCTTCGGACGGCCTTTGCCCTGATGCGGTAAACTATGCGGCGAGGCGGGGGGCTGTCCGGCAAGCTCCGCACACCCCCCTCCACCCTCCCCCGAGCGGGGAGGGGTTCAGGCTGCTGCTGGCCAGAGGCTTCGCGCTTACTTCTTCTTTTCGAAGGCGATGGTGATGGTCAGGGCCACTTCGTCACCGACGATGGGCACGAGGAACCCCATGCCGAAGTCCGATCGCTTGATCGTGGCCTCGCCGTGGAAGCCCACGGTGGCAGCGCCGCTCATCATGTTGGTGCCTGCGCCGGAGAATTTGGCGGCAAGCGTGACCGGCTTGGTCACGCCGTTCAGAGTGAGGTTGCCGGTGATGGCAGCGCTTTTGCCGTCTGCACCGGGGACCACGCTGGTCGAGACGAAAGTGGCATCAGCCGGCCTTGCGCCAAAGAAATCGGGCTTGCCGCCTTCGGCTGAGGCCTTGAGTAAGTGGGCCGTGAGCCCCGGGCTAGCGGTAAGGACCTTTGCCACAGGGATCGTCGCGGTGACCTTGGCGGCGGCCAGGTTGGCCGGATCGAGCATGAGCGCACCCGACACGTCACCAAACAGGCCGAAGTAATCGTTGAAGCCAAGGTGGTTGACGCGCCAGCCGATCAGCGAGTGGCTAGGATCGGCGGTATACGCACCGGCGGTGACCCGCGTCATGTCGGCCTTGCCCGGCGGTTCCATCGGCATCTGCGAGAAGCCGGGAACGGCAAGTGCGCACAGCGTGAGCGGCAGGGCAAGAATGAGGGCGCGATACATTGACGGTCTCCTTTAAGGAAGCTTTTCCTTGGGTGTCAGACCGAGCGGGGCATGACAAGGCGCCGTTCGGGGCAGATACGCCAGCAAGAGCCGCGCGCCGGTTCAGCCGCCCATCTGCTTAGCCGCAGCGCATGTTCATGATCCGGCCGGTCTCATCCAGGATGACATTGAGGCGCCGGGGATTGAAATCCGGCCTGATCGCTCTGCCGGGCATAATTCAGCGCACGGGCCGGAGCCGTGCGACATCGCGGACAGCGCTGCGGACCGTGGCGACCGCGCGGGCCCCTATATGGCGCGTCGCAATGTCCAGCTTGCATTAATTCGCGGGCCGGTACTGCGCAAAGGCGCCGCCGCTCATAACCAGCGCATCTACCGCAGTCGCAGCCCGCCACAGGCCAAACCATCCGATCATCGACTGGTGATTTCACATTATCTCCAGTCTGGAGATAAGCCCTGAGTGGATTCGGCTCCATTTCGCAGGGCGGAACAAGAGCGCTGCTTATCGAGAAAGGCCCGCCGTGCGTTTGCGCGGCGGGCCTTTTCATTTCTGGGTGCGGTCGGG
>CANEVG010000312.1 GCA_947442095.1 Sphingomonadaceae bacterium | reverse complement strand
CCCCGCAGCCGCCGGTTATGCGCTGCGGCCTCGCGATCAACCGCGCATCTTTGCGCGGTAACAAAAAATCCCTGCGTTTAAACACCGGCACCCCGGTTGAAGAATTGGCGCAGCAGCTTATGCTGGGGGGCACTTTCATCGTATTGGGCCGCACCCTTTGCATCAGGCAATCGATATTGAAGCGCTTTGCGCAGAACGGGGTCTGAGGATCACCGACCAGCGCCGCGTGATCGCGCAGGTGCTTTCGGAAAGCACCGACCACCCCGATGTCGAAAAGCTGCACGAACGCGCATCAGCGCGCGATCCGCGCATTTCCATCGCCACTGTCTATCGCACCGTTCGCCTGTTTGAAGAGGCGGGTATTCTTGATCGCCACGATTTCGGCGATGGCCGCGCCCGCTATGAAGCCACGCCCGAAGCGCACCACGACCATCTGATCGACGTCGAGACCGGCAAGGTCATCGAATTCGTCGACCCCGAACTCGAAGCGCTGCAACGCCAGATTGCCGAACGGCTGGGCTATCGCCTCGTCGACCACCGCATGGAGCTTTATGGTGTCAAGTCTGATCGCGAGGCGTAACGCCCGCCGCAAGGTGGGGCCGGAGCGTGGGAAGCCGATTTCGTGGATGGGCTGGCTGCGGATTGGCCTGCGCGGAATCGGCCTGATCGTGGCCATGCTGATCTGCGTGCCGATGCACTATCTCTATCGCATCGTGCACTATGGTTCGCCCTTCCCGCGCCTGTTCCTGCTGATGGCCGCGCGGATCGTCGGCGCACGAATCCGGGTGCACGGCGTGCCACTCAAGCGCGATGTCTTCTTCATTTCCAACCACCTCTCCTGGGTCGATATCATGGCGCTGGGCGCTGCCAGCGGGACCGCCTTCGTCGCCAAGGCCGAACTGGCGCAGGCCCCGATCGTCGGCTGGTTAGCGCGGATCAACCGCACCGTGTTCGTCAGCCGCGAAGACCGCATGGGCGTTGCTGACCAGATCAACCGCCTCAAGGAAGCGCTGGCCGATAACTGGTCGATCACCGTGTTCCCCGAAGGCACCTGCACCGACGGCAAATCGCTGCTTCCGTTCAAGACCTCGATGCTGCGCGTGCTCGAACCGCCGCCGCCGGGCGTGCTCGTCCAGCCAGTCGTACTGGACTATGGCCGCGTGGCTGAATGGATCGGCTGGATCGGAACCGAGGACGGCGTTTCCAACGGCAAGCGCATTCTGTCCCGCCGCGGTTCGTTCCGGCTCGAGGTCCATTTCCTCGAACCTTTCAACCCGCAAGGGCTGGGCGGCCGCAAGGCCATTGCCGCAGAAGCCCGCGCGCGCATCGAGCCCGCACTCGAAGCTGCACTCGGCGTTCCGCTGCGCCCCTTCGCCTTCGATGTGGCGCCGGTTCGCTATGTCGCTGGGGAAAAGGATGCCGCGTGAGCGGGCGGGGGTGTAGTCGACCAAGTTGCAGATAGCCCGCCACGACAAAGCCAAGCCCCGCGGCCTAGAGGCGCACCGACCGGGCACTCGCTTTGCGTGTCGGCGCTTTGTGGCCCCGATCGATCATGTCTTTATCTTCAACGATGAGAGCGGGCAGTCCGCGCCCTATTCGGTCGTTCCGCCCGCGAATACTTCGCGTGTTGCCGCGGCATCAGCCTTGGTCGGCTCGATCAGCTGGTCGACATGGTTGGGCGGGCCATAAAGCGTGTAGAGCTTCATCGCGGTGCCGCCGGTGTTGATCACGTTGTGGCGCGCGCCGGCGGGCACGACGATGGCGTAATCCCCCTCGATCTTGCGCGGAGTGCCATCGATCACGACCATGCCCTTGCCCTGTTCGATGCGGAAGAACTGGTCGCGATCCTTGTGGATTTCCTCGCCGATCTCCTCGCCGGGGCGCAGCGACATCAGCACAAGTTGCAGGTGCTTGCCGGTATAGAGCACCCGGCGGAAACGGATGTTGGTTTCGGTCAGTTCCTCGATATCGTCGACGAAGCCGTGCATCGCGTGTTTCCCTCGTTCGGGCGAACCTGTTGTGCCCTGCACTGACCAAACACCGCGCTGGCAGGATGGTTCCGCTCGCAGCCCCCTTCAATGATCGATCAATCTCGCGTAAGGGGCGCGGCTTATGGCCGCTTCCCCTCCCCCCCGCACCTTTCACGTCAAAAGCTTCGGCTGCCAGATGAACGTCTATGACGGCGAACGCATGGCCGAACTGCTGACGGCAGAGGGCATGACCGCGGCAGTTACGCGCGAGCAGGCCGACCTAGTCGTGCTCAACACCTGCCATATCCGGGAAAAGGCGACCGAGAAGGTCTATTCAGACATCGGCCGGATCATGAAGGAAGGGCGGCGCGAGGATGGCTCGGTGCCGTTGATCGCGGTGGCGGGCTGCGTGGCGCAGGCGGAGGGCGAGGAGATCATGGCCCGCGCGCCGAGCGTGCGCGTGGTCGTCGGTCCGCAGGCCTATCACCGCCTGCCCGCAATGGTCGCCGAAGCCGCCGCCGGGGGCCGCGCCACAGAAACCGACATGCCCGCCGAAGCCAAGTTCGCCGCGCTGCCAAAGCGGCGCAAGGTAGGGGCCAGCGCGTTCCTCACCGTGCAGGAAGGCTGCGACAAGTTCTGCACCTATTGTGTGGTGCCCTATACGCGCGGCGCGGAGCTTTCACGGCCCTATGCCGATCTGGTGGCCGAGGCGCAGGCGCTGGTCGAGGGCGGCGCGCGCGAGATCACGCTGCTGGGCCAGAACGTGAATGCGTGGAGCGGTACCAACGCCAAGGGCAGCCCGGCGGGCCTTGCTGCACTGGCCGAAGCGCTGGCTGCCATCGATGGTCTGGAGCGCATTCGCTATATGACCAGCCACCCTGCTGACATGGATGATGCGCTGATCGAAGCGCATGGCTGCAATCCCAAGCTGATGCCGTTCCTGCACCTCCCCGTACAATCGGGCAACGACCGGGTACTCAAGGCCATGAACCGCAGCCATACGGCGGAGAGTTATCTGCGTCTGCTGGAGCGGGTCCGCGCCGCAAGGCCCGATATCGCGATTTCCGGCGATTTCATTGTCGGCTTTCCCGGCGAAACCGAGGCCGAATTCGAGGACACACTGCGGATCATCGACGAAGCCTGCTATGCGCAGGCCTTCAGCTTCAAGTATTCGCCGCGCCCGGGCACTCCGGCAGCAAGCATGGACGGCCAGATCGCGCCTGAAGTGATGGAAGAGCGGCTGAAGCGGCTGCAGGACGCGCTGCAGCGCCATAGCCTCGCGTTCAATGAGGCGAGCGTGGGCAAGCGCTGCGCGGTGCTGGTCGAGCGCAAGGGACGCCATCCCGGCCAGTGGCTCGGCAAATCGCCCTGGCTGCAATCGGTGCATTTCACCGGCGATGCAGCGCTGGGTGATCTCGTCGAGCTCAATCTGATCGAGGCAGGCCCTAATTCGCTGTCCGGGCGGCTGGTGGCCTGACGCCTGCCCGCCGCCGATGAGCGATTAGGCCGTGGGCGAGGAGATCAGGCGTCCTGGCGCGCCCTACGGCGCTGCTGGCGCTCATCACGGCGGGTTTCGCGCACCACCTTGCGCGCCTTGGTTGCTTCAATCGTGGCGAGGCGCGCTTCTTCGCGTTGCAGCACGGCAACTTGATGCTGGTCGAGCGCATGGGCCCGCGCAGCCTTGACCGCTGCGCTGCCTCCCGCGCCGTTGCGCCGGGGCTGCAAACCCGCCTCGGCTGCAGCCAGACCCGGCACCATAGCCACTGCCAACGCTGCCAAAACAAACTTGTGCATGGCACTCTTCATATCTGCAACCATCATCCGGCGAAACATCGGAGGTTGCTTGCATTGGTGGTCTTAACGAACAGGAATTTGGGGGCACGGAAAGTCCGTTTGCCGCGGTTTCCTTCTGCCCGGATGATTGCTGCGCCCTTGGCGCTGAAGCACAAGCTGGTGCATATCTTCACAGACCAAGCGATTTCCGGTCGAGTTGTCTTGCGCCTGTCGCATCGCTGCCTAATCTGGACGCTCTGATCCTGAAAGGAGCGCATGGCCCGCAAATTCTCCCGCCCGCAAGATGAGGCTAACCGCACGTTCGGTCGTGAACGCCCAGATGTGCAGCGTCCGGAAGCCCATCGCTCCGATGCGCCCCGCCGTGCCCGGATCGAAATCGCGTTTGATGAACAGACCGTGCTCGGCGCGCTGTTTGGCCAGTTTGACCAGAACCTGGTGCAGATAGAAAACCGCCTCGGCGTCTATATCTCGGCGCGCGGCAACAAGGCGGTGATCGAAGGGCCAGACGATGCCGTCGCCCGCGCGCGCGATGTGCTGAAAGGCATGCACCAGCGGCTTTTGACGGGCCACGAGGTTGACGCGGGTGCGGTCGAATCGCTCATCATGATGTCGCACGAACCGATGCTGGAAGGCATCATCACTGGTGCCCCCGATGGCGCGCCGCCGATCATGATCCGAACGCGCAAGAAAACCATCGTGCCGCGCTCGGCCACCCAGATCGAATACATGCGCGCGCTGGTGCGCGATGATGTGATCT
>CANEVG010000311.1 GCA_947442095.1 Sphingomonadaceae bacterium | reverse complement strand
GGCGAGGTTTGCCCTGTTTGAACTGCGCGGTCGCGAGGCCCGGTCGGTCGTCAGACGCGGGCGGCAGATCGAACGCGGGCAGCGGCTTGCCGATGAAAGCGCTCACCACCTCGCGGTCGGCCGGCCAATATAGCCCGACCATGACCAGTGCGAGGAAGGCGCCAAACAGGCCGAGCGGCAACCAGCGGGCCGCGCTGGAGCCGGTTGGCTTGGAATCCGCCGCGCCGCTCATCGGCCCTGCCTCATCCGCCGGAAGGCAATCTTGTCGGTCGCCACAAGCCGCTTGAGATCACTGGCCACGCGGCCCAGCAGCGCGAGCAGCCCGCCGATTGCCACGAGAATGCCGCCATACCATATCATCGGCACGAACGGCTTCCACCAGAAGCGCATCTGCCAGCGCCCGTCATCGCCCTCTTCGCCCAGCACGGCATAGAGCTGGCCGTTCCAGCGCGTCAGCAGCGCGCTTTCCGTGCGGTTGCCCGGCGGATTGCTGAAGGTGCGGGCCTGCGGATGCAGGATCACGGGCGCCCCGCCGGCATAGCTGACCGCCACGGTGGCCTCCAGCGCGGTCCAGTTCTGCCCGGCAACCGGATCGATCGCCGAAAGCGTGACCTTGAGCGGGCCGACCTGCTGGCTGTCACCGGGGTTCATCGCGGCCAGTTTCTCGAGCGAAAACGCGCCTTCGCTCGCCATGCCGAACAGCGCGACCGCGATGCCGCAATGGCCGAGCACCATGCCATAGGTCGCCAGCGGGGTACGGCGCAGATTGCGGCCCCTGAGCGGCATGAACGATGCGACCGCAAGGCCGGGTGCAATGGCGAGGCCGAGCGCGGGCAGCAGGTTGATCGGCGCGAACAGCACTTCAACCAGCAGCAGGCTGGCCGCTGAAACCAGCGCGGGGATAGCAACCGGCCAGGTGATACGCGCCGCCTTGTCATCGCGCCAGCGCAGCAGCGGACCGACGGCCATCACGAGAAACATCGGAATCGCAAATACCGACGAGACCGGATTGAAATAGGGCGGGCCAACCGAAACCTTAACCCCCATCGCTTCGGTGAGCAGCGGATAGAGCGTGCCGATCAGCACGATGCCGAGAATGCCGCACAGCATCACGTTGTTGAACACGAGGCTCGATTCGCGGCTGAACACGGCAAAGCGCGCGCCTTCGGTCACGGTGCTGGCGCGCAAGCCGAAAAGCACCAGTGCGCCGCCGATGTAGATCGCCAACAAGCCCAGAATGAACGAGCCGCGCGTGGGATCGACCGCGAAGGCATGGACAGACGTGAGAATGCCCGAGCGCACGAGGAACGTGCCGACCATCGACATCGAGAACGCGATCACGCCCAGCATCACCGTCCATGTGCGCAGCGCATTGCGCGAGGCGAGCACGCTGCACGAATGGAGCAAGGCGGTGGCGGCGAGCCACGGCATGAGCGAGGCGTTTTCGACCGGATCCCAGAACCACCAGCCGCCCCAGCCAAGCGTGTAATAGGCCCAATAGGAGCCTGCGGTGATCCCCAGCGTCAGGAAGATCCACGCGCCCAGCACCCAGGGCCGCATCGCGCGGGCAAAGGCGGGGCCGACGTCGCGCGTGATGAGCGCACCGACCGCAAAGCTGAACGCGATCGAGAGCCCGACATAGCCAACGTAGAGCGTAGGCGGATGAAACGCGAGGCCGACATCCTGCAGCAAAGGATTGAGGCCGAGACCCTCGGGCGCAGGCTCTGGCAGCCGCTCGAACGGGTTGGAGGCGAGCAGCAGGAAGGCATAGAACCCGATGCTGACGAAAGCCTGCCCCGCGAGCGTGGCGATCAGCGTCTCTTCCTTGAGGCGCTTTTCGACAAGGGCAACGAAGCCGCCGGCCATGCTCATGATCGTCACCCACATCAGCATCGAGCCTTCGTGGTTGCCCCACGTGCCCGCTAGCTTGAAGATGAAGGGCTTGGCCGAATGGCTGTTGGACGCGACCAGCTTGACCGAGAGATCGGTGGTGAGGAACAGCGTGATCAGACAGGCGAAAGCAGCGGCGACGAGCACGCCCTGCAACATGGCGACCGGGCGGACAATGCCTGCGAGTTGCGCCGTGGCCGGACGCAAGGCCAGCGCGCCTGCAACGAGTTGCAGCACCGCCAGAGCGGCGGCCATCCAGAGCATGGCTAACCCAAGTTCAGCGATCATTTCGTTTCCGCGATCACGGCCTTGGCCTCTGCCGTGGTCATGTTCTTCATCTCGCGCGGCACGTATTTCTCGTCGTGCTTGGCGAGGAGATTGTCCGCCACGAACGTGGTGCCCGCCATCCGCCCTTCAGCAACCACGCCAGAGCCTTCGACAAACAGTTCAGGCGTGATGCCGGTGAAGCGCACGGGAACCTTGGCCTTACCGTCGCTCACCAGGAAATTGATCGTCACGCCGTCGGGCATGGTCTTGATCGAGCCGCGCTCGACCATCCCGCCAAGGCGGATCGCGCGGCCGGTTTCGGGTGGTTTGGCCGCGAGTTCACTTGGCGCGTAGAAATAGGCAGCCTGATTTTTCAGCGCATAGGCAGCCAGCAAGCCCGCACCCACCAGCGCGACCAGCGCGAAGACGATCAGCACGAGGCGCTGGTGTTTGGGCTTGATGCTGCTCATTTCTCTTTGGCTCTATCCCGGCGCTTTTCTGCGCGCATCATGGCCCAAAGGGTCCAACCCACAAGGACTAGCGTGCCGATCACGCCGATGGCGAGCGCGGCGGCAACGAATTGCCATTGATCCAGCTTCTCGTGCATCGGTGCAGCTTATGCCATCGCCTTGCGGCGCAGGCGCGCCTCGGTCTGGATATCGGCGAGCAGCATGCGCATCCGGGCGATGACCACGCCGCCGAAGATCAGCGTGAAACCAACCGCCGCGATCAGCAGCGGCCAGAGGAACGTGCCGTCGATGGAGCTCTTGCCCGCCGTGATCGAGGGCGGCTGGTGCAGGCTGTTCCACCACACCACCGAGCGGTTGATGATCGGAATGTTGACCGCGCCGACGAGGCCGAAGATCGCGGTGATGCGGCTCGCGCCCTCACCCGCCGCGGCATCGCGCTGCGCCGCGCCCGCCAGCGCGATATAGCCGAAATAGAGGAACAACAGGATCAGGAAGCTGGTCAGCCGCCCATCCCAGACCCACCAGGTGCCCCATGTGGGCCGCGCCCAGATCGAGCCGGTCGCAAGGCAGATCGCGGTGAACGCTGCGCCCGGCACAGCCGCCGCGCGTGCTGCGATGCCTGCCAGCGGATGACGCCAGACAAGCTCGACCAGGCTGGCGATCGCGATTGTGCTCCAGCCGGCCATACCGAGCCACGCCGAAGGCACGTGGATGAACAGGATGCGCACCGTATCGCCCATCAGGCGGTCTGGCGGCACCATGAACAGGCCCCACGCCACCGCGCCGAACGCAAGGATGAACCCCGGCACCAGCATCAGCGGCATCAACCAGCGCGCCATGCGCAGGAACCGGGCAGGATTGGCAAGGCCATGCATAAGCGGGTCGAGATATCCCTCAGCCCGGCGGATCCAGCCGCGCGGGGTTCGCCACCTCTGCCACCTGTGCCCAAGCAGGGCAAGGGGTTAGCGGCTGCCGAAAAGGGAAGAAAATGGGGCGACCAATGGGGCTCGAACCCACGACCTCCGGTACCACAAACCGGCGCTCTAACCAGCTGAGCTATGATCGCCACACATCAGGCGGTGCCAGCAAGCGCAGGCATCGCGGACGCGCGCTTTTGCAGAACGCGCGGGAAATGGGAAGCGGATTCTTTTCAGAACCTGAAGTGCCCCCGGCAGCTGTTGGCCGCCGGGGGCATCATGCGTATGCAGATCAGAACTTCGCGCCCGCTGAGACGGTGAACGTGGCCGGCGGGGCCCAGCCCTGGAAGAACACGGTGGGCAGCGATTGGGTGCGGTAGTCCTTGTTGGTCAGGTTCTTGCCCGCCACGCGCAGGAAGTAGCCCTTGTAGTTCAGCGTGGCGGAAGCATCGAGCAGGCCATAGCTGGGCTGGATATCATTCAGCGTGCCGAACGTGCCGAGCGAGAAGCTATCGATCCACGAGTAGCCTGCCGTCAGCGAGATCTTCGCATCATCCGAAAGATCGCGGACATAGCTGCTGCGCACGGTGAAGTTGTTGCTCGGCACGCGTTGCAGAAGGACGCCGGTGAAATCGGCAGTCGTACCGGGCGCACCGCCCTGCGCTGCCGGGCCGATCGATGAGGTCTGACCGTTGACCTTGCCGTTCTTAACGTTGGCATCCTGAATGCCGAGCGTGCCCGAGAGCGAGAGGCCCTTCATCGATTCGGTCATCTTGCCGAAATCAAAATCCAGCTCAAACTCGAGGCCCTTGATCTGGACCTTGGGAAGGCTGACAACGTAAGTGTTTGTGCCCGGTCCGTAGTTCGGCGTCACTACGACCTGCGCTTGCTGGAAATTCGTGATGTCGTTGATGAAGCCAGCGGCGTTGAACGTGATCGCACGGTCGAGGAAGCGTGTCTTGATACCGCCTTCATAAGTCGTGTTGGTTTC
>CANEVG010000310.1 GCA_947442095.1 Sphingomonadaceae bacterium | reverse complement strand
GTCGGCCGCGACCGGACGCAGCACGTCGAGCGCCGCATCGTCGCACATGAAGGCCGCGAACATGTCGCGATTGCCGCTTTTCCAGTTTGCGCTCATGGATCAGTTACCCCCGGACTGGCTGGAAACGGCCTTCAGACCCCCAGCGCCCGTTGCCGGCATCTCGCGGAACGCCTGAATGGCCTTGTTGTTGCTCATGATGACCGTCGTGCCGGTGCCCCGGGCACCGCGAACCAGATCTTCCTTGTTCGCGACCATGGCCGCCATGTTGCCGTTCACTGCGCAGCCGTAGCCGGGCGAGGTGGCGTTGTTGGTCTTGTTGTCGATCTTTTGCGACCAGTCCGGACAACCTGGCACGCTGGCTTCGGTGCGCATCACAATGACGCGGGCGGTGCCGGGGGTTATCGCGCCTTCGGTCACAGGCGCCATATCGGCCAGCAACACGCCGAAGCGGCCAGCGACGCCTTCGACCGAACTGCGCGTCTGGTCGGAATCGAGCGGATCATCGAGCGAGATGCGATCACCGTAGCCAAGATCGAGCGCTTCGAGCCAGCCGAGCAGGCGGCGCTGCTCCGAAGCGGCAAGGCCGCCGCCGGGAAGCGTGGAGACATCAAACACGAAGTTGTTGCGCTCGACGACTGGCTGGCGGATGCTTTCGAGGCTCCGGTTCATGTCGGCCGAGGGGCTGTTGCAGGCGGCCAGCGGAAGGGCCAGTACGCCAGCGAACAAGAGAACCCGGGTGGCGCCCTGGATGCGGGGAAGGCGAATGGACATGTGGCGTCCCTTTCTCACTGGAAGCTGAAGCCGGGCGCGGCTTCGGCTGCGCTCGCTTTACGGTTCTTGTCGGGACGCTTGGTCTCGAGTATCTGCGCCGCTGCGACGGCCTGACCTTCGGGCGTATCGAGCGCGCCGACCTTCGGCCCGTTCGATTGCAAGGTGTCCTGCTTCTCGGTCGGCTTGGGCCGATCGCCGCCGGTCACGCCGTCTGCTTCAATATGGCCGAGCATCTGTTGCAGCGCCGAGGAGGCACGGAAGCCGTCGGTCGGCAGCTTGATCTCGCTCGCGTCGACCGGGTTCACCAGATAGGGCGTGACCACGATCACCAGTTCGGTTTCGCCCTTGCGGAACGAAGTGGAGCGGAACAGCGAGCCCAGGATCGGCAGATCGCCGGCGCCGGGCATCTTGGTGATCGTGTTCTGCGCGCCGTTGCGCAGCAGGCCTGCGATCATGAAGCTCTGGCCTGAGCCGAGCTCGACTGTCGTCTCGGCGCTGCGCACGGTGAGTGCGGAGACCGTGAAGCTGTTGCTGATGATTGCACCGTCGGACGAGAGTTCGGATACTTCCGGCTTCACGCGCAGCGAGATCCGGCCATTGGCCAGCACGGTGGGCGTGTAGGCAAGGCTGATACCGTACTTCCTGAACTCAATCGCGGTCACGCCGAGCCCGGTGTTGACGGGGATTGGATATTCGCCGCCAGCGAGGAAGTTTGCGGTTTCGCCCGAAAGCGCAGTCAGGTTCGGTTCGGCCAGCGAGGTGACGAGGCCGATGGTCTCGCCAAGATCCAGCGCGCCCAGCACGTTGACGCCGAACAGTTTGGTCAGGCCCGCCAGCGTGGACTGGCCCTGCAGCGGCGTGACGTTAGTGCCCGGCCTGACAATTTCCGCACCGGTAACGGGATTGATGAAGGTCCTCGCAACCGAAGTGCCTATGCCAAGTGGCAATTCCGCTCCGGGCGGGCCGATGTTGATCGCGGTGGCGGGCGAGCGGCCCTGGTTCAGACCGAACTGGAAGCCGCTCGAACCATCAATTGTGGTGAAGTTCGTGCCGATCTGGCGCACCAGCGAGCGGTTCACCTCGGCGAATTTCACGTGCAGGTTTACCTGCAATGGGGTCGCCATCTTAAGGCGGCTGATCACGTTGGTCTTGTTATCGACGAAAGCCTTGACCAGACGCTCAGCCTCGGCCGCGTCTTCGGGCGCGGCGATCGTGCCGGTGAGCAGCACGGTGTTGTTCATCGTCGAGGTGATGATCTTGGCCTCGGGCATGGCCAGCTTGAGCATCTGCTCGATGCTGTCGATGTTGCTGCCGACCCGGATGTTGGCCGACCACACCACATCCCCATTTGCATTGCTTGCATAAACCGTGGTCTCGCCGCCCGACTTGCCGAACACGTAGAGCTGGTTGGTCGACTTGACCTGAACATCCGCGATCGTATCGTTGGCGACGAATACGTCCGTCATCCGGCCGGACAGGGTCACAAGCTGACCGCGGCCGATCGAGATCGCGATGCTGCGCGCCGGGCTGGTCACCGTCTGGGCCGAGGCTGCAGTCGAGGCAGAAGCCAGCGCCAGCGGTGCTGCCAGAGCAGCAAGCGGAAGCAGCGTGGATGCGATGCGGGCCTTCATAGTGGTGCCTTTCGGGGGCGCATAATGAGTGTGTGTCGGCTTGGTACGGGCCATGTCAGTTGCTCCACACCGAAACGTTCTCAGTGTCCTTGCCGCGTGTCACGCGGACCGTGGTGCCAGGAGCGACCAAAGCGCGGCTAGCCGGTGTGAGCACACCGCCAGCAGACGGCTTGGGGATGATTGAGGAAAACATCTTGGCCATCGTATTGGCAGCGGCGGCTGCGTCGTTGGCGCCGGTGTTCTTGGGTTGGAAGCGCGAGACGTCGCCGCCGGTGACAAAGCTGTTGCTCGACGTTTCGATGGGCTTCGACATTGCTTGCTTGATGATTCTTTCCTCATCTGCCTTGCTGGCGCCAACCGGGATCTTGATCTGGCCCATGGCGATTGCCTGATCGAGCTCGCTCGAGTTGTCGGCCAGCGAGCGCAGCGAGAGGCTGAGCGTGCCCATGGTTTGCGCCACTGCGATCTTTTCGGCGATCTTTGGGGTCGCCTCGACCGTGACGGTGCTGAAGGTCTTCACGCGGGTCTTGCCCTCGACCGTCTCCTGCGAGGTGGTCTGATCGGTGGCGAGCACGCGCAGGTTCTTCATGATCGTTTCGGCTGTCTTGAGCGGCGTCATGCCGCCCTTGACCGACTGGGTCAGAACGAGATCTATATGGTCCCCCGGGAACACGAAGCCGGCAACGGCGGTACGTGCGCTCACCGGAATGGTGACAGCGCGCATGCCCGGCCCGAGCGCGGCAGCAAGGAAGCCACGGTCACCAGGGGCCACAAGGCTGCCCTGCGTTACGGGTTCGCCCGCCGTGATGGGATGGCGCACGACCGTGCCGAGAAGCTTCGACATGTCGGTCTTGTCCTCGACGAAGTAGGCGTCCTGTACGAGATCCTTGGGCCAGGGCTGATAGCCCATCGCATCGGCCGTGATGATCGTGCCGGCAGGAAGCGCGCGATTGGCGACAAGCACCTTCGCGCCCATTGGCACTTTTGCCGCGGCCACTGCCTGCGGCGAACCCGCGCCGGCAAACATGCTCCTGGCAGCAAAGGCCGTACCGATCGCAACGATAAGCGCCCCTACCAGCAGCAACAGCTTTTTCGTGTCCATGGCTTCAATCCTGCCGTTTAATCCGCCCGCATCCTTCGGGCAAATTGGTTAAATTAGCCCTAGCTCGCGGGGGGCGCGTAAAGGGTCGCCCAGTTCGTGGTTGTGATGATCCAGATTCCGGCGCTCGCGATGGCGATGCCGTAGGGAATCTTGAGCTGGTCCTTTCGGCGGCGGGTGATGTGCCACATGCTAAAAGCCATGGTGAGAATGCCGCCTGCGATCGCCATGATCACCAGCAGCTTGAGGAACAGCAGAGCAGGCATCCAAAGTGCCAGCGCGGTCAGCAGCTTCACATCGCCCCCGCCCATGGCGCGCAGCGCGAAAAGGCCGGCGAGCACGAGGAACGTGACCACGGCCACGGCCAACTGGAGAGCAACGCCCGGCCACAGGCTGAGGCCGGTTGCCCACCAGAACAGCGGAGCGCCCGCGGCCACGGCAGCGTTCAGCCAGTTGTCGATCTGGCGGCGGCGGATATCGGTGAAGGCAGCAACCAGCAGTGCGATTGCCAAGGCCCCGACCAATCCGTAAACGATAGAACTTTCCTGCATGTGGGTCACATACGGGACAATCACTTACCAAACGGTAACCAAACCAGCGGCGACGCTTGCGGGTAACGCGGATGCCGAAGATAAATTGCGCCCAAGGAGGCAATGTTGACGGCAGGGGTGACGGCAGGTTTTGGCAGGCGAGCGATCCCTGCAGGCGCGCGCGAGAGCCGCTGGGCCTTGCCCGATGGCCACCTGCTGCGGCGCATCGCCCTCGCGCCTGTCATGGCCCCGATCACGGCCTCCGCCACTGGACGTCCGCCACGCGGATCGCTGCTGTTTATGCCCGGCCGCGCCGATTTCTACGAGAAATACCTGGAAACACTGGAGTACTGGGCCGGGCAAGGTTGGCAGGTGAGCGCAGCTGACTGGCGCGGACAGGGTGCTTCGGGGCGAATGACCACCAATCCGCTGGTGGGCGACATTGCCGACTTTGCCGTTTGGATTGCCGATCTGGCCGTGCTTTGGGGTGATTTCGTGGACGCCAATCCGCCGCCGCATATCCT
>CANEVG010000309.1 GCA_947442095.1 Sphingomonadaceae bacterium | reverse complement strand
TCGCCGGTGTGAAGCTGCCCGAGGCAGCACCCGACCCGGCTCCTTGCGCGCTTTGGCCGCTTTCGGTGGCGACTTCGGCAATGGCGTTGAAGATCGTGTCGATCCGGCCTGCAAAGATCTGGGTGGCCGAACCCTGACTACCGGTAAGTACCGATGCGATCTGGTCCGGCGCGCCCACTGCAAGGTTCCAGACCACACTCTGATAGGCGATCCAGCTCGTCGCGAAGGTAAGCACGAAGCCCAGTGTGATCGCCCGGGGCGTTAGCGCGGAAACGCCGATGCGGCTGCGCCCGGTCAGCAGCGAGAACGCGAAAATGGCGATATAGAGCGTGAGCAGAATAGTGAGCGCCGGTGCCAGCGCGCCATTGGCCCCGAACAAACGGCCAAACGCTATCGCCGTCGTCTCGGCAGAGAGGCAATCGACCGCACGTAGCGCCTGCGCAACGCCCGCCGAAGCCTCCTCGGCAAGGCCGGTGCAGACGCTCATTCTGCCGCCTCGATCCATGCCGCGTCACCGGCAAACATCTCGTCAGCGCCGGGCCAAGGCATCCCGGTAAGCGCGGGGAACCATGCGGACGGCGCATCGCCAAACTCTGCGCGCAGGGCATCAAGGCGCCGCACCGTGCTTTCGCGGCCCGATAGCACCGCCAGAACTTCGGGCATGCCGGAAAGATCGAGCCGCACCACGGCTGAGGCATCCGGTTGCCGCACAAGGAAGCAGCGGCTGTGCGCGGGCAGCGTGCGAATGAGATCGAGTTCGTGGTGCGTGAGGCCGAAGCCGTCGCAATAGTCTTCGGCCCGCGCGCGCGTGTTGGGCATGAAGATCATCGTCGCGGTCTGTTCGACCAGCGCGGTCGCGATACGGCTGTCGAGCGCATCGCGCGCCGACTGGGTGGCAAAGCCGACCAGCGCGTTGCGCTTGCGCAGGGTTTTCAGCCAATCGCGGATGCGCGCGGCAAACACCGCATCGTCGAGCGCCTTCCAGCCCTCGTCGATCAGGATCATCGTTGGCTCGCCGTCCAGCCGTTCCTCGACACGGTGGAACAAGTACATCATGGTTGGCGTTCGCAGACGCGGGTTTTCGAGCAGCGCGGTCATGTCGAAGCCCAGCGTCAGGGCATCGAGATCGAGCCGGTCCTCAGCATTGTCGAACAGCCAGCCATGCTCACCCCCGCTGGTCCACGCATCGAGCCGCGCGGCCAGATCACCTGGCTGCGGGCGGCGGCTGCCTGCCAGCAGTTCGCGGAAATGGGCGAGGCGGCGCAGGCCGGGATCATTGGCATAAGCCGCATCGACCGCGGCGGCGATCAGCGCCGCTTCTTCGGTCCCGCTCGCGGCCAGCAGCACGCCCAGCCATTCGCGCAGGAACGCGCGGTTGACCGGCGTGTCCGCCAGAGCCAGCGGATTGAACCCCGTGGGCTGACCTGCCGTGATCCGGCTGTAGCGCCCGCCGATCGCGCGCACGAACACTTCCGAACCGCGATCCTTGTCAAACAGGATAGTGCGCGGGGCGAACTTCTGGGCCTGCGCGGCAAGGAAATTGAGCACCACAGTCTTGCCCGAACCGGACGGGCCAATCACGGTGAAATTGCCAAGATCGCCGTGGTGGAAATTGAAGAAGAACGGCGTCGCGCTGGTGGTTTGCAGCAGAGTGACCGCCTGCCCCCAGTGGTTACCATCGGCTTGGCCCAGCGCAAACCCGTGCAGCGAACCGAAGCAGGCCATGTTGGCACTGGAAATGAGCGAGCGGCGCACGAGATAGGCCTCGTTACCCGGAAACTGGCCCCAGAACCCGGGTTCCAGATTGACATCCTCGCGCACCGCCACGGCGCCGATATCAGCGAGCGCGGCGGCGCAGGCAGCGCCCGCCTGATCGAGCGCATCAAGCTGGTCGGTCAGCAGCAGCACCGACATGTGATGATCGCCAAAGCCGACCGCTCCAACGCCAAGCGCATCGCGGGCCGCTTGCATTTCGCGGCGCTCAGCCAGCGCTTCCTCATCCGCCGAGCGCAGACGCCGGACCGCGAGATCGATCCGTTCGCGCGCAATCTGCCGGTCTGCCGGGGCATAGCTTTCGCTCAGCACCAGTTCGCACGGCAGGCGCAGCAGCGCGTCGGTCAGGCCAGGGCTGGTGCTGTCAGGATAGTCCCTGAGGCTGATCAGCGCACCGAATCGCGCGCCGCCCGCGCCGCGCAGTTCCAGCGCATCGAGCCCGAAGCTTAGCCGCTTGTAGGGCAGCATGCGTCCAATGTCGGTGCCCTCAGCGGGGCGGCGCACGGGCCGCATTTCGCCGTTGTAGAGCGCGGACAGCAGCTCCAGCACTTCAGAACAGGTGCCGGTCTTACCCTCGTAATCCCCAAGCAGCCGCGCGCCATAACCGCCGAGCGAGGCGGCCATCGCGGTGACAGCGGCGCGGATGGCGCGCAGATCGGCGGGATCGGCCTCGGGCACGCTGGTGCCCTTGCGAAAGCTGCGGGCGATGCGCTCGGGCCAGCCGGCCTTCCCCCGCGCCGGACGGCGCACCAGCGTGATGAACTGGTCGTTGACGAACAGCGCCCCATCGGCGAGCCGCTGCCGCCAGCGCGTGTCGATATGTTCAGCCAGCGGATCGGCGAAGCGGGCATCCAGTTCCACGTCCACCCGGCGGCGGATCACGTGGTGGTACATCACAAACCGCGCATCCAGCGCGCTGCGCAGCATTACCTCGCGCGTGGCGGCATGGGCATTGAGCTCGTCGCTGTCCGCCGTCTCGAACCCGAGCCCGGGCACAAGCAGCGACATCATCACCGAACCATCGCGCAGAAGCACGACATTCTCATCGAGCAGCGCCAGATAAGGCAAGCGGTCGCCCGCCGGGGCCTCCTTCTTGCCCCAGCTGGAAATCGCATCCGCCGTCTTGCTGAACATGCCCATGATCTATCGGCCCATCATCTATCTGCGCATCAGGGCGCGTAGCTGTTGCAGCCCCAGCGCTGCCAGTTGCGCACCCGGGGGCAGCGGCTGACGGCGGTGAGCCACAGATCGAACACGCGCGGTTCGCGCAGGCAGGCGATGTAGCCCGCGCCGTGTATTGCCAGCGCGACCGGCAGAGCCAGAAAGCTCTTGGTAATGAGGAAAGCCTCAGTGGTGAGCGCGGCGTTGATGATAAAGAAGCTGTAAGTCACGCCCGCAAACATCTGCGGCCGCGTCAGCGCCCGGTGGACCGGGTAGCGGATGATCTGGACGGGCATCAGCTGCCCGCCGCAACGCCCTGAATGCCCGAGACGATCGCGCCCGCGCCAAACAGGATAAAGGTACCCACGATCACCGTCGCGCCGAAGCGCCAGTTGAGCCGCCCGGTCAGCATCATGAAGCCGACCGCTGCCACCGCCATGACCGCGACGGCTGTGGCCACATTGCCAAGCAGCGTGCCCTGAAGCCAGGCCAGCGCGGCCACGATGGGCCCGGAGCCCTGCGGATTGGCGGCAACCGCCTGCGCAAGGACCGCTTGCGGCATGAGAGCGAGCAGGCCGGCAGCAAAAAGCCTAGGGTAACGCATTGCAACTATCTCCGGACAGGTTGCGAAAGACGCGTCATGATCGACGCGACATATTCCCGGGTTTCCCGGATTCGAGGAATTCCGTTAGCCCGTTCGACGCGGCCCGGCCCGGCGTTATAGGCGGCCAACGCCTTCTCGACATCGCCGCCAAAGTGGTCGAGCTGCATCCTGAGATAGCGCGCACCGCCTTCGAGGTTGGCATAGGGATCGGACGAATCGACACCAAGCTGGCGGGCCGTGCCGGGCATCAGCTGAGCCAGCCCCCGGGCACCCGCGGGTGATCTGGCGCGCGTGTTCCAGCGGCTTTCCTGCCAGACGACAGCTTCGAGCAGCAGAGGGCTGACATCATACTTGCGGGCCAGCACTGCAATATGAGGCTGCCAGTCTTGGGGTCCAGCAGCCGAATCGACCGTTGTCAGCACGGCAGAAGCAGCTTCTGGACCAGTTTCTTCGGGTGCATTTTCCGCTAGGCCGAAATTTGCCTGCAGCGGTTCGCCAGCCATGGTGAGCGATCCTTCAGGGCGATTCGCAATGGCTTTCCAGACAGCGCCATGCGGCCCGATTTCCATGACATCGGCCCGGGCGGCCGGCCCAGCCAAAATCGCGCCGTACAGGGCGCAGGCGACCACGAAGAGCCTCGATTCTGGGCGTTTGGCAAGGGACGACATTTGAAGCGCTATGTGCAATTTCGATGACAAACTCGTGACATCAATGTGATCGTCTCGAATCTGCGGCGCCATGTCTGCCATCCCGAATTCATCACTACGGTGATACCCCTAGATACCCATGTTTGATTCATTTATAAAGTCTGAGCGGTTTTATAATGTCAGAGCGCTTCTGATTTCCGCGGCCTTTTGCCAGACGTCCGACAGAAATATCTCCGGTTCGGCATCAAATTTGACAACCGACTGTCAACGAACTGTCATTTCACTCTCCTAGAGGATTTGCCGACACGGGCCTGCAAGGCTCTACCACCGAATCCACAATAGGGGTTGATCGTGAAAAAAATCCAAGGCGCCTTTC
>CANEVG010000308.1 GCA_947442095.1 Sphingomonadaceae bacterium | reverse complement strand
TCGGGCACCACCGCCAATCCCAAGGGCTGCCTGATCCGCCATCGCGGCATTGTCGGCAACAGCCGCAATCTGGGCAAACGCTATGAAATCGGGGCAGGGGACCGGTTCTGGTCGCCGCTGCCGATCTTTCATATCGCGGGCATCCTGCCGATGGTGGCAATTGTTGATGCAGGCGGTGCTTACCTCACGATCCCCAATTTCGATGCGGGCGTGGCGCTGGGCATGTTGGCGCGCGAGAAGGCGACCCATGCCTATCCGTGCTTCGTCACGATCATGCAGGATCTGATCGCGCACCCCGATTTTAGGGCGACTGATCTTTCCAGCGTGCGGCTGATGAACGCCAATTTCGCGGTACAGCCCGATGCCATCCGCACCGCGATGACCGCCGCTATGCCGCATACGATCATGGTCGGCACGTATGGCCTCACCGAGGGCTCCGGGACGATCTGCACCAGCCGCCCGACCGATAGCTGGGAAGCGCGTGGCTGGCGGCTCGGCGTCCCGCTCGATGACTGGGAGGTGCGTATCGTCGATGTCGAGACCGGCGTGGAATGCCCGTTGGGCGTGCAGGGCGAGATTGTCGCGCGCGGGCCGAACATGCTCGCGGGCTACTACAACGCGCCTGAAAAGACCGCCGAGGTGATCGATGCAGACGGCTGGTTCCACACCGGCGATATCGGCTCGTTCGATGCCGAAGGGCAGATCATGTTCCATGGCCGCACCAAGGACATGCTGAAAGTGGGCGGCGAAAATGTCGCGGCCGCGGAAATCGAAGCGGTGCTGCATAGCCATCCCGCCGTGCAACTCGCGCAAGTCGTCGGCCTGCCCGATCCGCGCTATGTTGAGGTGCCGGCTGCCTTCATCGAACTGCGCGCCGGGGCAAGCGCTGGCGAGCAGGAGCTTATCGATCACTGCAAAGGCAAGCTCGCCAGCTTCAAGCTGCCGCGCCACGTGCGCTTCGTCACCGCCTGGCCGATGTCCACATCGAAGATCCAGAAATTCCGCCTGCGGGATAGGCTGGTCAAGGAACTTTCGGGAGAAACCGCATGACAACCGCCCGCAGCTTTATCGCTCGCCTGCTGGTGAAGCCCGAACGGCGCGACGATTTCATCGCGCTCCAGGTCGAGCTCAAGGGGCTTGTCTTCCAACATGAACCCGATGCGATGGTCTATGAGCTGTTTCAGGCCGACGAGGACACGAACCTCTTCCACTGCATCGCGACCTTCCGCGATCAGGCGGCGTTTGACCACCACATGCATATCGATTTCCACGACCGGCTGGTGCCGCCGATCCTCGATTGCCTGGCCGAGGACATGGTAGTGAGCTTTCATAGCTCGCACGGCTGAGCAGCGGGAGACAGACGGATGGCCTTTACCGATGCCGATATCGAGGACCTGGTCAGCCGCAAGAATATCCATGCGGTGCTGACCCGCTATTGCCGGGCGATCGATCGCTGCGATCTTGAAATGCTGCGCTCGGTCTACTGGCCGGACGCGACTGACGATCACGGGACGTTTTCGGGCAATGCCATGGAGTTTGCCGAGGTCGTCATTCCAGCGCTTTTGGCCAACTTCGAAGTGACGATGCACGCGATCACCAACGTGCACATGGACGTGTCGGGCGATACCGCTGCTGGCGAATGCTATGTCATCGCCTACCACAAGTTTCGCGGCGACCGCGCCAAGGCAGAAGGGATATTCGGCAGCCGCTATGCTGCACAGCTAGATTGGTCCGATGCTGCAGCAATGCCGCAGCAATTCTTCTTCGGCGGTCGCTACCTCGACCGGTTCGAGCGGCGCGGGAACGAGTGGCGGATCCTGCAGCGCACCGTGGTGATGGACTGGAACGACACGCGGCCCAGCGGCGAAATCCTCGATCAGGGCCTGTTTGCCGCGCTCGCCTTGCGCGGCCAGCGCGGGCCGCTCGATCCGGCTTATGGCAATGCCCTTTAGGCCAGTTCGCGGATAACCTCGCCGCCGTCCCATTCTTCCGCGGCCCGCCGTACATGGCCGAAAAAGCCGCGCAGCATGGGCACGTCGGGCAGAATTTCGATCATGTGGCCGATGGCGGGCGACGTATCGATATAGGCGAACTCGGCGGTGCCAAAGCGGCCTGAAAAGGCCGCCGTAAAGCCGAGCGCGCGGTAGCGTTCCACTTCCTGCGCCACATCGGGCACGATCACGGCGACGTGATGGAAGCCCTCCGAACCCGCAGCATGGAGATCACGGTAGACCGACGGCGTGTCGTCATGCTGCACGATCAGCTCGAGCTGCACTTCGCCCGCCTGTGCCAGCGCGGTCGAGAAATCGGTTTGCATTGGATTGCCACGATAGCGAGGATCGCCCAGCTTGATGTGGCGGTTCATCAGGAACGGCCCGCAGCCATAAATCCGGCTGAAGCGGCGCGCGGCTTCCTCCAGATCGTTCACGACCCACGCCATCTGGACGACCGAGCTGCCGGGGAGGATCATGGCTGACTGCGCCCTTCCATGTACTGGTCCAGCACCTTGTGGAAATGGCGGATGCGCAGCTCCTGATCGCTCAGCCACAGGCCCTTGAAGGCGCTGGACTGCATCCCCTTTTGCACCGTGGGCAGATTGAAAGCATCCTGATCGAGCACCTGGCCGAGCGACTTGTCGCCATGGCTGAAATGCTGGTGGCGCACCCGCACAGGCCAGTCCTCGCCCTCAGGCACCAGTTCGAACATCCACAGATCGTAAAACATCTTGTTCGGATCGGTCGGGTGCGGGCGCTGGCGGAACATCATGATGTCTTCGGCATGGATGTTCATCGAGACATTGGGGAAGATCGAATAGTGGTAATCATCGGTCAGCTGGTCGTCGTTGAGCTCGGAAAAATCCTTGCCCTGCGCCGCGGCATTGGCGCGGATGAAGCGCTGCAGATCGAGCCGGATATCCGAAACGCGGCCTTCGTATTCGGCCGGGTCCATGCCCGCCTTGCGCATCATGTAATCGATCGCGGGCGGGATCGAGGAGGGCATGGCCACGCGCGGGCTGACGGTGGCGAAGGGCACGAGATAGCGCGAATGCTTGTCGTAGCAGTCGATCTGGACGTTGACGTCATCGAGATACCACTGCAGCTGCGGGTGAATGCCCTGCACGTGGTAGTTCTCATGGAACGCATCCATCGATGCCTTCCAGTTGCAGTCCCACTCGACCGTGATGTCGCGCTTCCACGCCATTCGTTCGAAGTGATAGGGATCGAGGTGCTCGGGGATCATGCCGAGATAGTCGGCCAGCGGCTCGACCTCAGGGTTGAGCGAGAACCACACGAAACCGCCCCATTCGCCAGTGGGGAGCGAAGGCAGTCGCCCTTCCGGCGGGCTGCCTTGCGGAAAGCTGCCAAGATCGGGAATACGCGTGATCGCGCCGTCCAGCCCATAGGTCCAGTGGTGGTACATGCAGCGAAATTCGGCTGTGTTGCCAAGGCCTTCGGGCCGCAGACGGTTGCCGCGGTGCAAGCAGACGTTTGGAAAGGCGCGCAAGGTCCCATCGCCCTGCCGCACGATCAGCACCGATTCCCGCCCGATATCGGTGCTGATGTAGTCGCCTTCGGCTTTCAGATCGTCTGACCGCCCGGCCAGCAGCCAGACCTTGGACCACACCCGCTCCCATTCCAGCGCCATGTATGCGGGCGAGAAATAGCGGTCGGCGGGGATAATGTCGTGGCCGTGATCGGGGTCTTCAGCCTTGCCCGCAGGGGTGCCATTCGGCCAGTCCTGCGGATTGACCCGAATGATGTCGACCTTGCGCTTGACGTCCATGGTGGGGCCTTTGCGCGTCAGAAGTGCGTGCGGTTGGTGTAGCCGCCATCGACCACGAGGTGCGAGCCGTTGCACCAGCTGGCGGCCGGGCTGGCAAGGAAGGTGATCGCGCGGGCGATCTCCTCGGGCGTTCCGAGCCTGCCGCTGGGCTGCTGGCGCAAGGTGTTGGTGTAGAACTTTTCCATGGTGCCCTTGATCATGTCCCAGTTGCCGCCTTCGAACTCCACCGGGCCGGGGGAGACGACGTTGACGCGAATGCCATCCTTACCATGGGCGAGCGCCAGCTGCTTGCCCCAGGTCACGAGTGAGGCCTTCATTGCATTGTAGGCCTGCGGGCCGCCCATTGCTTCTCCGGCAGAGGTCGTGGCGATCAGCACGATCGATCCGGTCTTACGCTCGGTCATGCCGGGCAGCACGGCCTCCACCGCGCGAACGGGCCCGAGTACGTCGACCTCAAAGGCGTTGTGCCAGTATTTCTCGCTGCCGACACCGCTTCCTGCTGACGTGATCGGAATCAGGATGTCGCACCCGCCCATCTCTTCGATCGTCTCTGCCAGCCAGGCCTTGTAGTCATCGGCCTTCTTCACGTTGACCGCAGAGCCGATGACCTTGGTGCCATACTTGCGCAAGTTCGCAACCGCGTCCTTCACGCCGTCTTCCGAGCGCGCAGTGATCGCCAGATCGCAGCCCTCTCGCGCGAGGATTTCCGCTGTCGCCATGCCGATGCCGCGCGCCGCGCCGACGATGATCGCCTTCTTACCGGTCAAACCAAGGTCCATGCTGATCT
>CANEVG010000307.1 GCA_947442095.1 Sphingomonadaceae bacterium | reverse complement strand
TTGCCCAGATTGCGGCTGTTGCCGACAATGCCGCGATGGCGGATCAGGCAGCCCTTGGGATTGGCGGTGGTGCCCGAGGTATAGAGGATCAGCGCGACGCTGGCAGGATCGACCGCGTCGATCCGCGCATCGACTTCGGCGTCCGCAACTGCGCCGCCTGCCGCCAGTGCGGTGGCAGACGGGATAAGCGAGGCAGGGCACGGATCATCAACGCAGATGATCGAGCCGAGCCTTGGCGCCTCGGGCAATGCCAGCGCGGCGGGGTCTGCCGCTGCGCCGAGCGAGGGCAGCGCTGTCAGCAGCCGCTCACCAAAATCGAGCGAATCCGCGACCTTGCCCGTTGTGATCAGGCACACCAGATCGGCATCGCGCACCAGAAACGCGAGCTCGCCCGGCTGGTAGCGCGCATTGACCGGCACCGCGATCGCGCCCGCCATGGCAATGCCGAACAGGATGTCCATGAATTCGGGCCGCGTCGTGAGCAGGATGCCGACGTGATCACCCGGCTGCACCCCGCGCGCGATCAGCGCCTTGGCCCAGCCCCGCGCGGCGCTGTTCATGGCCGCGTAGCTGCTGCGCCGGTCCGGAAAGACCAGCGCATCCTGATCAGGCCATGTCGCCGCGCGGCGGCGCAGTAGGGCGCCCAGAGTGTGTATGGGCTGCGTGGTCATGCTTGCACAGGTTGTACTGGCAGCAGGTAATCGCGCGTGTAAGTGCCGTCGATGTAGTCGATCATCTTGGCGATGATCGCGGTGCTGGCCGGATTGGCCTGATGCGCCTGATCGGCTGCCTCATCGACGAAGCTCTCGAACACGGCAAAGCTGTGCGGCTCGCTGCGGCGATAGAACTTGTAGGCGAGCGTGCCCGGCTCCCCGGCGGCAATCGCCTCCATCTCGGGGATCAGCGCAGCGAAATCCGCGTCATGTTCGGGCTTGACCGCAAACCGCGAGAGAAACGTCCAGCTCATGCTTTTGCATCCTGCCTGCTTTGTACGTGTGGGCCGCCTTCAAGATAGCGATCAAGTTCGGTGTGGAAATGGCGCAGACGCGCCTCCTGCTCGCTCCACAGCGGCCCGCGAAAGCCCCGCGAGCGTGAGCCCTTCTGGACCACGGGAAGCAGTTCGGAATCCTGATCGAGCACTTCACCAAGCTCTGGCGGCTGGCCCAGCGGCACGCGCACGATCTCGGGCCGGGTGAGACCGGTGGTGTCGGTTCCAGGAGCAAGCCCCATCCACGCCGGCGGGCCATAGCCCGGCGCATCAAGGTGCTTGAACAGGATGCAGGTATCGTAGGTGAACTGGTTCGGATCATCCGGATGCGGCAGAAAGCGGTGCAGGAACACGGCCTCGGGATGGCAACCAATCTGCACGTTGGGAAACACGCCGTAGATCGTGGAATCGCTGAGCTGGGTGTCGCTGAACCGGTCGTAATCGAGGCCGTGCGCTTTCGCCCGGACGCGCTTGGCCTGCTGAATCGCGGCGCGGCTGTCCTGCGCGGTGCCGGCGAACGTGGCCGGATTGATACCGGCATCGGCGAGCATCATCTGGATGCCGGGATTGACGCTCTCCTGATCGGGGAAGCGCGGGCTCGGCTGCGCAAAGGGCACGAACTGGCGGCTCATACCGTTCGGGTAGAGATCAATCTGGGTGCGATCATCCATCACGCCCTGGGTTTGCGGATGCACCGCATGCAAGTGATAGATCTCGTAAAACGCATCCACTCCGCCCTTCCAGTTCGCCGCCCAATCGGACTGCTTGTGCTGGATCACGTTCATCGATCCGATGTCATAGAGAGCAAGCTGGTCCGCTACCGGGCCGAGCCATTCACGCACCGGCGGCGCGGCATCGTTCATCGTGATGAACACGAGGCCCGCAACTTCCTCGCAGCGCACGGGCGTGAGGTTGTGATCGTGGCACAGCACCTTGGGATCGAAGGTCTGACGGTCGGTCACGCCCGTAGAGGCGCCGTCCAGCGCGAAGCGCCAGTTGTGGAACGGGCAGACAAATTCGTCCGCCGAGCCGAAATCCCCCAGCACGAGCTGGCTGCCGCGATGTGGGCACACGTTGTAATGCGCCTTGAGACGGCCATTTTCCGTGCGCGCGACAATGAAACTCTCGGTGGCAATGTCGAAGCGGATGAAATCGCCTGCGTCGCGCAGATCGGAAGCCGGGCCTGCCAGGAGCCAGGTCTTCGTCCACATCTGCTCCCATTCGGCCTCCATGAAGCTGCGATCGAAGTAGCGGACCGGCGTGGGACGCGCGGTACCGTTGTCGATCAGCGGCGCTTCGGCATTGAACGGGTGCGGCGCACCCACATGAATGTTCCAATCAGGAAATCTCGCATTCATGCGCTGTTGTCCTCTCCTCTTGGCGGTCGCTGCCCGTCGGGTGGGCTACTTGCAACCCATCTCCACATACCACCTGCGATCATACACGGCCCGAGCTTTCTAGGAACGGAAAAAAACAAACATGATTGCTTGTTTAGTTGCCGTGTGCCATTCTCCTGCCTCGCGAGAACCAAAGGCTAGAAATCTTGGCTTGCGTCATAGGGGAGGTTTCCATGAAGTTTCGCAAGATTGCGACGTATTCCGTTGCATCGACGCTGGCCGCACTGCTGTCGGCACCGGTTTACGCGCAGGAGGCTGAGGCCGCCAAGGCACCCGATTCGGCATTGGGCGAGATCGTCGTCACCGCCACGCGGCGTGATTCCAACCTGCAGACCACGCCGATTGCGGTCACTGCGGTGGATTCGAAGCTGATCAGCCAGTCCAATCCGCGCAACATCGGCGATCTCGCCACGTTCGTGCCGAACTTCTCGGCAGCGACGATCACCGGCTTCAACGCGGCCTCGTTCTCGATCCGCGGTGTCGGCCAGAACAACATCATCGTCTACTTCGAGCCGCCGGTTGCCGTGCTGGTCGACGATTTCGTAGTGCCGAGTGTGCAGACCCAGTTGCTCGATGCGTTTGATGTCAGCCAGGTCGAAGTGCTGCGCGGGCCGCAGGGCACTCTGTTCGGCAAGAACACCACGGGCGGCGCTGTGACCGTGCGCACCAAGCGGCCTGAACTTGGCATGATTGGCACCGAAGGCCGCGTGATGGCGGGAAGCTTCGGCACCGTGCAGGTGCGCGGCGCGGCGAACATTCCGATCGCGGGCGAGACGCTCGCCCTGCGCGCAGTGCTCGGCTACGAAAAGTCGGACGGTTACTACAAGAACGGCGCCTGCTATGGCCCTGTGGTGGCCTTTGCGCCTTCCAAGTTCGCTGGCCGCTCGGGCTGCGGCGATGGCCGTTCGGTTGGCGGCACGAGCGTCTGGAACGGCCGCGCCAAGCTGCTGTGGAAGCCCTCGCCCGATTTCAGCGCGCTGCTGCAATACGAAGCGCTGCGGGACCGGTCTGACGCGATCCCGACCGTTGCGGAAACGCCCAACAGCCCAGGCTTCCTGTTCAACACGCTGGGTGTCGGCGCCTCCAACCCCTCGAAGCCCGATCCGCTCGACAATGCTGGCATCAGCAACCGTCAGGACCAGTTGATCAAGATGCAGGACGGCCAGCGGATCGATGTCGACGGCATCTATCTAAACATGGACTACACGACCGATTTTGGCACGTTCACCTCAATTTCGGGTCGCCGTCTGCAAAAGTCGCGTCTGCCCAACACTTATACCGGTCAGGCTCCGGTTGCAGCGGATGGCGAAGTCCTCTCGCTGTTCGATGCCAACCGCTCGGATGACCGCACAACCTATCAGCAAGAACTGCGCTTCGCCTCGAAGCTCGGCGGTAGCTTCGATTTCGTCGCTGGCGGGTTCTATCAGAACGACAAGACGAGCTTCTGCGTGGCGCAAGTCCTTGGCTTCCTCGATCTGGCAGGCGGCCCGCTGCCGTTCGGATCGTGGAACACCAACCCCTACATCCTGTGCAACGCGCAAAAGGCCTCATCCACCGCAGCGTTTGTGGAAGGCACGCTCAAGATCACCCCGACGCTAACCCTGACGGGTGGCGGCCGCTACACCTGGGAACGCAAGACCTGGCTTGGCCGCCAGCAGGTCTTCATCCAGCAGCTTAACGGCGGGTTTGATCCCAATCTGCGGATTGCCGATACGATCGACGGCAACGTGTTCGACTTCCCGGTGGGGGTCATCCAGGTCAAGGCGCGGGCCAATCAGCCGACCTGGCGTGCCAGCCTGGGCTGGCAGGCCACGCCGTCTGTCTTCACCTACGCCACCTATTCACGCGGCTTCAAGGGCGGGGGTTTCAATGACCAGATCGGCGGCTTCCATCCGTTCGTGAACCCGGACGGCTCGGACAACAACGCCATTTTCGCGCTGGCTGCTGCAGCAACCCAGCCTGAAAAGGCCGACAGCTTCGAGGCCGGCATCAAGGCCGAGGCCTTCGACCGCAAGCTTCGCTTTAACCTGACTGGGTTCTACGTGAAGTACTCGAACCTCCAGAAGCAGATCGTTGTGCCGATCACCGTGGGCGGCCAGCAGAACCAGGTCACGCGCTTCTTTAACGCGGCTTCGGCCAACGTGAAGGGCATCGAGGCCGAAGCCACTGCTGTCCCGGTCGATGGCCTCACCC
>CANEVG010000306.1 GCA_947442095.1 Sphingomonadaceae bacterium | reverse complement strand
GGGCGAAAGGTCGCCATCGGGGCTGAAACCGGTGTCGAACTTGCGATAGGCCGTGATCGACTGCAGTTTCAGATCGTCGTTCAGCTTGAAGTCTGCGTTGGCAGCGAGGCCCCAGCCGGTGTATTCCATGCGGCCGGTTCCCTGGTTTGCCGCCATCGGCAGTCCGTTCAGCGGCGGGATTGCCCCGGCGACAAAGGATGCTGCCGTGCTGCCAGTGGTCCCGAAATTGCAGAACCGGCCGCAGATGAAGCGCGAGTCAAAGGGCAGACCGTTCGACGTTCTGACGTTCGGATTGGTATTGTTGGCATAGAGCAGCACTTCGGCCGAGTTGCGGCGGCTGTCCCGGATATAGTCGCCGCTGACCATGAGGTCGACGGCATCCGAAGGGTTGTAGCGCACGATGCCGCGCAGAGCCTTGTAACCAACGTCACCGTCCTTGCCGACGACGCAATTGGTACCGCCCGCGCGGGCCGGCACACCGCTGGCCGGGAACGCACAGCCGTAGTCGATGTTCTTCACATAGCCTTCCTGATCCGCAAACGTGCCCGAAACGCGTGCGAAGAGATCCTTGGCAATGGTGAAGTCCGCGCTTCCACGCAAATTGATGCGGTTACGAATGCCGTAGGTGGCCGCAAGATAGCCGCCAGCCTCACCGGTCGGCTTGCGCGAGATGAACTTGATCGCCCCGCCTTCAGAGTTGCGACCCGTCAGTGTGCCCTGGGGGCCGCGCAGGATTTCGATGCGCTCCACGTCCAGCAGATCGAAGTTGGCACCGACAAGGCGCGGATAATAGACGTCATCGATGTAGAGACCGACGCCGGGTTCCAGCGCCGGGTTGAAGTCGATCTGACCAAGCCCGCGGATCGAAGCCGTGATCGAAGGACCGAAGGCGGCCGTCGTTGGGCGAAGCACCACGCTCGGTGCCTGGTTGGCGACTTCGGCGAGGTTCGTCTGGCTGCGCGATTCCAGAAGCTTGCTGTCAACCGCGGTAATCGCCAGCGGCGTATCCTGCAGCCGCTGCTCGCGGAACTGCGCGGTGACTACGATCTCGTCCGTGGTAGCGGCCTGCTGGGCTTCCTGCGCCTGCGCCGCTGCGCTGGCGCAGACGGCTAGCACCGAAGCGCTGAGGCCCAGTCGGAGCACTGATTGGCGGACATTGGTGGTGTTGCGTTCTCTCATATTCCCTCTCCTGCATTGCCGGATCGAAGCACGTCCGGCTGATCTGTTTGGTGTTGAAATCTGCGGCTAACCAGCGAAGCGCGGCTCGGGCAGGCCAGTGAAGCCCAGCCCGTCGATCACGAAAGTTTCTCCATCGAGCGGATCATTGGCGCGCCCCATGAATGATGGATCGAGGCTCGGGACGAACAAGCGGTCCAGCCCTGCGCCTCCGAACATGACGCTACCCGGCAGGCGAACCGGCATGTCGATGATCAGGTCAATGGACCCATCGGCTAGGAAGCGGACCAGCTTTCCGCCCTCGCAGATCGCGCTCCACACCCCGCCGAGCGTATCGACCGTCGCGCCGTCGGGTATCCCGCCAAGCTCGGCCGTGCTGGCAAAAGGGCGGCGGTTCGAAACGGCTGTCGTCTCGAGATCGTAGTCGTATGCGTAGATCTCGTTCCGGATCGAATCCGCGTGATAGAACGTTGCATTGTCCGGCGACCAGCAAGGCCCATTCGACAGAGTTATGCCCTCGTCGATCACGCGCAACTGCGAGGCGCCGGGCTCCAGGACGTAGAGTTTGCCCCGCGCATCCTTCATGCCCCGGTCGCTCGATCCTACGATGAAACAGCCCCGCCGGTCGACCTTTCCGTCAGCCAGTTGCACCTGATCGTCCAGGTCCGGGCTTGAAGCAATCAGAGTGCATTCACCGGTATCAAAATCGAGGGCATATACGCCGTCGGCTAGCGCGACGATCGCTCCGCCGCCCTCGCGCAGAGCCATGGATCCGATCACGCCGGGAACCTCCCAGGTTCTCGTTAAACCTGTGATTGGATCAAGATTGTGGACCTTGCGCCCTAGGATATCGATCCAGAACAGCAGCCCCGAGCCAACGTCCCACACTGGGCCTTCACCCACAATGCAACGGGGAACCTCCAGCTTGGTTATCTTCACTGCACTCTCCCATCCCCGATCTATGACCGGTGGTTATGGGGTATAATCATTTAACGCCATTAAGGTGTCAAGCGCCCTTGCTGGTTTTTCTGCTCATCAGAGTGTGCAAAGGGGCGGCAGACCAACTCGAAACCGGCGGAAGGTTGCGCCGTGGCGGGATAAAGATTGGAGGCGCGGCGCAGGCAAGAGATCTGGCGTGGATGATCACTGGATTTGGCTTCGCGGTCTGCAAAACTGGCCGGATCCCATACCATGTTCTTGAGGTTGGTATCGCCAAGGCTTTCGTCGAACTTGCGCCGTGCGTCTTCTGAAAGTGTATTAAGCATGCGAAACGGGGCAAGCACCTGACGGTTATCCTCAATCGTCCCTGCCAAGTGGTCGGCTTCGCGTCGGAATCCCTAACCGGCTTCAATCGGAATTCGCACAGCGAGGCGGTATTGGTGTTTTTGGGCATGATCTTGCTTATCGCTTTCCATGCGCTGGGAGGCTCCGATCAAGCTAGGAAGTTCACGTCGAAGTGCCTGATCTTGTCTCGCTAGAAGGCATCAGCAAGGCAACGGCCTAACTGAGATTCCACCCGCCGCCGCGCACGATATGGGCATCGCGTTCCCGCAAAGCGAGGCCAAGGCCAAGCTCGGAGTTCAATAGTCCCGCCATCTCTCCAATAAGATTGTCGAGGGGACGCATCTCTCTCGGGAAATTGCTCGAAAGCCCCTCCATCGCGTGGATCAACTCAGTCGCCGCCGGGCAAAGAATGCGATTTGCGCCCGCAGATGGAATACCGATGGCGACGCAAAAGCTCTCGAGGTCGCTACCCGTGATTTCATGAGGAAGTTGAGCATTTCCTATGCGGAATGCGAGATCTTGTCGGAAGCCTGCGACTATCTTTACAGGTACCAGATCATAGAACGGTGCCAGCACGGGTGCCTGCGCAGGCACATGCAGGAGGCCGTGATTCTTGGCATGATTGTCGTTGTTGCCGATCAGCAGGTTGAACAGTGTCATGCGGAGAAACTGCTCGCGTGCCAAGGCTGGCCTGTCGGTAGCATTCAGTACGCGGGCGATAGCAGCAGCGTCAAAACGCCGACCCACACGGCCGCGCCGTTCGTACTTGAGCTCTGCCGGAAGGCCCAGTGCTTGGGCAAAGTCTTCTTGGTGCACACGGTACACTTGGTCCTCGACCACCAATCGATCGAATCGGGTGATCAAAAGCACGTCCTGCCCCTCAACCTCGCCGGCGATGCAGTCGCCGACATTGAAGCCAGCCTGCTGGGCAAGGGCAGTCGCGAAAGCCTCATGGCGGGCTTCATGACGATGGTCAGGGTCGGGGATTTTCAGAATGTGAGTAGTTGGCGCACCTGAGCCAGCCTTGGGTAGGCCGAAGCAATCGCCCGGCAAAGCCGCGAGTGAAATCTTCCGCCGAAAGCCTGCGACAGGGGACGGATCCCGCATCTCTGCAGGGAGGGAGCGTCCTTGGGCCAGGCGCAAGACAAGATCGGCAAAGTCCTCCTCGCTTAAGGCGTCGTAGTCTTGGCTGAGCGAACCGGGCCGCTTGATCGGAGGATGATCCTCCCGCAGCACACTGACTGAACCAGAGCAATCTGCCCCCACATGAGCCAGCAGGCCCACCATATCGCCGCGATCAAGCCCTTCACGCGCGATGACGCGCTCGAGCTGGTCGTTTTCCTGCAAGAGGTTGCTGAAAAAGGCCCGCGAGATCGCATCGCCGAAAGGTTCCTCTCGTAGCGGCAGGGACAGCGAAAGAGGGAAACTGGCAGCCGCATATGCCCATGCGCGTTCATAGGTGAATTGCACCGCTCCGTTGTCGGCCGCTGTCAGCCGGCCGATGGGTTCAGGCGATGCCTCGACCCAGACGTTGAGGGTTTGCATTAAGCGCGCCGCTTTGTAGCAAAGAGGTCGACGCCGGCCGCTCCGGCGCAGGCAAGGACTTTATCGAACTCCAGGCTTGGCTTGCCGCCCTCAAGCTCTGAAACAAAGCGACGTCCGACACCGGCGTGCGCTGCAAATTCAGCTTGATTCATTTTCATCGCCTTGCGGGCATCTCGCACCAGAAGTCCGAGATCGGCAATCGACTTCAGAGGATTGCGTACTGCACCAACCACTTCCGCGATGAGCGGCTCCGGCTTTCCCTTAGGCAATTGGTGAGGCATCGGAAGGGATGGATTGGCATGCCGCCCTTTGAGCATTTCCCCCTGCGTAACCAAGGGGTGCTTTCCCAGCGCAGTCGTCAACGCCGTGCTGGAACGGCCCAGCTTAAGACGCGAGGCGATTAGCAGGTTAGCTGCAGCTGGCAGTTTAGGCCCCTTGCTCATTTTGCACCCTTTCGGGGGCATGTATGCTCAATTTGGTGGAAAAGTCAATTAATGCACCCGTCCGGGTTCATAGCTCTTGCACGTCGAATCTTTGGACAAAAATGCTACCGAACGGGTGCAGAAATGGTTGCTGCCTAG